>JAILJR010000131.1 GCA_024694565.1 Butyrivibrio sp.
TTGAAGCCATTCTGTTTGTGTGAAAACAGATGGCTTTTGCTTATGATTTTCACTATATCATTGTTCCGAAATAGTGAGGAATGGTTTACAAAAAAAAGAAAATAAAACAATCGTTGCCAATTATCGACATTGAGGATGGAAAGAATATTGAATCGGATAAGGGGGTTGTTCTACAAAGCTTCATTAAATCATAAAATATAGGCCCATAGAGGTATATTTCTTCGTGAATTGGAACAGATGAGGTACAAACTAAAATGCAGGAGGACTACTGCAAATCTGCTATTCTGGGGAATGAAAAGTATAAAGGCGACGCACTTCTGCAGAAGAGCTTTACATACGATTATCTTCAAAAGAAACGGAAAAAGAATGAGGGGGAAGTTACGCAGTATTATATAAAGGACCACCACCCCGCAATCATTGATCCTGAAACATTTGATTATGTCCAAGAGGAATTGAAGCGGAGGCAGAAGAGAAAATGAGTAGATGGCTGTTAGGTATCAGCACTTGCTTTGTTGATGTCCTTATTACGTTACTCATACATCTGGATCGAGCGGAGCGAAGACCCACGAGTGCGCTATTGAAGGCAGCTAAAGCTGTCACGCACTCGGGCGCAATTTGGCCAAGGCGGAATTGATCTTCGGAACTCAGGGGTTTATTTGTTCTAGCCCGCCTTCTTTTGTGTGTCCGGATTAAATAATGTATCAAAGAATATAATAATTACAAACGGGTCATAACGTTTATGGAATCCCACATTCTAGCCTTCAATTATCCATTGAAAAGATAGTAATGATGTAATACAATATACTTGTTCAAAGCAGGACATAATAAATGATATGCTTATTCAGCAGAGAGTTTTCTTTGTGTTGAATGTACAGACAAGCTGTACATATTATGCTGCCAGTGTCTGTAATGTCTATTGTTATTATCGCTGTATCATAAATGTGCAGTGCGATACGAAAGTAACGCATGTGAAATATTTTATAAACAGGGCTGTGTCACATAATCTGTGACCTATGCAAAGCATATATGAAAGCCTTTGTTGAGTGGGAAGCGTATCAGATGAGGGAGGTAAACTGTAGTCATGTTTTTGGGTAGGAAGTTTGAGACGCGCAATCCAATATTAGCAGCAGGAATGCTTATTTTTTTGCTGATGGTTCTTTGGGGATATTGCGGCAGAGTCTATGCGGCAGAAGGTGTGGAGGATGAATCGACGATAGATTTTGTGCTTGTTCTAGATAATTCTGGTACCATGGCAAAGTCTGATCCGGACGGTCTTACTGTTTCAGCTGCAAAGATGTTTATTGACATGCTTCCCAATAAGAATGCTCGGGTTGCAGTTGTGGAGTTTGGCTCAGACTATGGTGAAGCCGCTTTTGCAGCAGATAAGTACACGAATTATGTGAGTGTGCCTTTCCCGCTTTCTGATATTACTTCGATTGATCAGAAAGAGGCTTGCAAGAAGGTGATTGACGATGCGACACAGGATGGAAGTTACACGCCCGTAGGGTATGCTTTTCAGGCAGCCTGTGATGTCCTTCAGCAGGGCGGAGCTGTACCTGGTAATGCAGGTATTCTTCTGATCAGTGATTTCAGGGTAACCGGTCAGAAGAAGGAGGATTTCCTGGATGGCGGGTATAATTTCCAGTCACTCGTTGATGCGGAAGCCATTGCCGCTGAGAATGAGTGGCCTGTCTACACTTTAGAGCTGAACTTTGATGGGAAGAATGATAATCCCTCAGACTACAGGGAGCGTATAGCCGAAAGGCTTAGGAATGACATTCCGGAGAAGGTTGGATATGGAGATTATATCCCGCTGACGGATGCCGAAGATGCGCAGGCCAGATTCGCAGAGATATTTCAGCTGTTCTTTGCCCCGGATGATGAAGATGAATCTCATGTTCAGACGCAGATCACAGATGAGAATGGAGACGCAGAATTTCAGTTTTCAGTAGGACCAATGGTCGCAGAGTTGAACGTTACTCTTACGTGTGAAGACAGTTCTCTGATCAGAGGGATTGAGATTGGCCGCGGAGATTCTATGTCTGCTTATGATCTGACTGATTACAGTGAGCCTATTCAAGAAGAAAACCGGACGATCACAAGGGAAGACCGGCACATCATGATTAAGATGATGGTCCCTGAGCCGGATGATGACTGGAAGGTGGTTGTTCATGGTGAGGCGGACACTGAGATTGGGATGTATGCATTGTCTGTCCATGATATGAATTTACAGCTGACGGCAGAGCCAGAGGAGCCGGAAGAGTCTGAGGAATCGGAAGAGTCTGAGAGGTTACAAGAATCGGGAAAAACGGAAGACTCAAAGGATCCGGAGGCATCGATAACGAGCAGGCAGAAAGGTACGGTTCAGTTCAAGGCGTCATATCTGTACAAAGGAATTCCATATAATTCCAGCCAGGTGTATGCGGCATATCCGGCTGTGCTGGAGATCATGGAGACTGGAGAGCAGATTCCCATGACGGCCGGGGAATCAGAATATACTGTCAGTGTTCCGTTTGCTGATTCCGGCTGCAGCTTTACAGTATATGCAATCTCGACACCTTCAGGGCAGATGAAATACTGCGAGCAGTCTGCCTCAAAGCTCTCTCCGGGCTTAAGCGTCTTGCTCTCTTCCGCGATATTTTCTTCATTAACCTGGATTAACTGCTCCTCTACGATTACCGTATATTCCCCAGTCTCGATACTCCCGGTCCGAAGGGAACTGTCATTAACAATTGCCCTGACCGTATATGTTCCGGGATCAGCAAACGGAA
>JAILJR010000143.1 GCA_024694565.1 Butyrivibrio sp.
TCCTTTGCACAAAAACAATTTGTTAACTGTTATTGAGCATTGGGACGGAGGGTTTGGATCATTGGAACCTCTAAGTCCTAACGGTCTTCTCTGTTCCTTTGTTCTACTTATGGTATAACACCAAAATTAGCACTCGTCAACAGAGAGTGCTAATTTGGATAAAAAGATATTGTATTCTTTAATACAGAATTAATGTAGCTCTATTATTTCAAAGACATCACATAGATCTGACAGGGATTTGCCTCATCCCAAAGGAGTGGAAATACTTCTAACTCCTTGAAACCACAGCTTATGTAAAAGAGATTAGTTCTGTCATAATCCTCATACATTCCCATCTTCACAGTCTTGACCTGCATAAACTCATATCCCTGCGATTTGGCAGTTTCTTTTGCTCTTTCAACCAGTTGCCGGCCAATGCCGCTCCTGCTCAGCCCTTAGCGATGTATGACAGTCAGCCACCGCTTCAACATGTCCCACAAGCTCAATTTGTCTTCATTCCAAACCTGCCGCCAAGATATAAGAATCCGGCGAAACCATTTTTATCCACGAGGGACATTGTATCCGTTCCCTTTGGGATGACTACTGTACAACGTTTTCCTTTGTAGCCTTCGTCAAGGAAGCTGATCTCAAGAGTGACATCCGGTCTGTCTGCGAGGGCTTCCATGACCATCTTATGGAAGGAAATCCACTTGTTTGTTTCAACCTTTACTGTGGCGTCCTTCCCGGCCTTTCTGATCTTTTCTGCAGTGTTCCTGTTAAATACATAGTAGGCTGTCAGCGGTACCCTGGTCTGAATTTCACCGCAGCCTTCACACCGATATCTGAGCTCACCGTCAGCGTCTTGTGTAGCTTCAATCGATTCCCAGACGAACTTATGAATATGGCCACCGCCTGAAGAATCTGAAGGTATGTAGCCGGCTGGAACAACAGTTACTTTGCAGCTTGCTGAGTATTCTTTTCCGTCAACGGTTATTGCTGCGGTTATCGTAGCAGTCCCTGTTTTGAGTCCTGTAACAACTCCGTTTCCGTCAACAAGGGCAACCTTTGTATCTGAACTGCTCCATGTGACAGGAATGCCTTCAGGTTCTGTGGCTGCACTTAATGCTTTTTCCATGCCCTGGGTAAGAAGAGTTTCCCCGGGAATACTGATACCGGCGGCCGTTGAGGCAAGCTCGCTGTACATGATCTTTCCAACACAGCCAAGTTTAGGGTCACCGCATTCATACATGGAGGCTCTGAGAAACTCCTCTGACGGATTTACCAAAACCTTTCGATCGCCTTTCGGTGTTTTAATAGTGACAGGCCTCGTGACATCCACCAGGTCCGGATGGAAGAGAATGGCAAAATCACCGTTCACATCCGGGTTGGGCTCAACTGTTATCGTGTTGCTAGCCCTGTCAAAGGAAGCCGTAATGATCCCCTTGTCAACAGAAGAATCTGCCTCGAGCCAATAGAAACTGTCCTTCCCACGCCTGGGAGCTCTGGTCGAAAGATCCCAGACGAATTTTTCCGGAGCTGCGCTGCGTGTGAATGAAGAGACGTATCGAATCGCATTGGTATTGGCGTTTTCCACTTCAAGACCAAGTGTGTTTGTCACGGCATCCTTTATTCCATTGTCAAATTCCTCGTCATCTTCATAATAATATGAAAGCATTGGCACATCGCGTTCCTGTCCAACGCTCTCAAAGACATCTAAAAACAGATCAAGGGCATCGGCCTCAACCGCACATTCAGCAAACCTGACCGGTTCTCTTAAAACGGATGACGATACATCGTCGTAATCATCAAAGATATGTCCCTCCGGCACATGTATAAAAGTCGTATGCTCATATCCAAACCCATATTTATTCCGATAGTCAGACAGGATCTGATCATATCGTGCGACGTTGACGGAACGCATGGCGTCCTCGCTATAATAATCGCGTATGCCCGCTTGCTGGCAGAAATTCAAGTTGGAAAGGTTTAAAAGCGATACATCATTTGGATGCCCTGCTGACATATTGGCGGCAGCAAAGCGATCTGCCAGCCGTGGTGTTATCTGATAAACCCCGTCTCCTCCCGCTGAGTATCCATGCAAATAAACGCGATCCGGATCAGCTCCGTAGTTAACGATCATTGCTTCGATAAGTCGCTCATATAGCTGATATGATTCCTCCCGGAAGTGCATATCCCACGTGTCCGTGATCCCGCGACATGCTACAAGAATCCCGCTGCTGATGGAATCATAGTAATTAGCGAACTCAATGAGCCAGCCATCGTTATTATCAACAGTATCTGTATCGCCACCTCCGTGCAGACAGATATACAACGGATATTTCCCGTTTGCAGCCGGATCCCCGAAGGTATTCATAAAAAACTTCATGGATTTACCCTCATAGGTCAGTACATAGAATAACCTCTTCTTGGTCGCAAAAGAAATGGCGGGAATCACCTCTTCCACTGATTGAATTTCGTTTTCCAGTTCCTCTTTCAATTCGGAGTTTTCATAAAACTCTTTTGTGGCGGTCTCCACCATTTCATGCAGCTCTTCCCGGGTGACCGGAGCGGAGGAGGGATTTACGACTATCACTTCATTCGCATATGTATTCACTTTAACGGATAGCATCAATGTAATTGCCAGCACAGCTGCCGGCAGGATTATTCGCACTTTTTTTCTTTTCAACATATGTCCTTCCCCCCTTATATTAACCGATTATGTTTTTCAATTTTTATTACATTCCATACCTGTCAAGGTCAACTCTGCCGTTCACAACCTCGATACCATCGGCCTTTAGTCGCGCTTCCTGCACACCTTCGCCAAATGCAAAGTTACCGGTCAGCTCCCCTTTGGAATTAACCACCCTGAAGCATGGTATGTTTTCCGGATCAGGATTCTTATGGAGAGCATTTCCTACTGCTCTTGCCATCTTCCTGTCTCCTGCCATTTCTGCGATCTGCGCATATGTGGCCACATGACCTTCTGGGATTTTTTTAACGGCCTCATAAATCCTCCTGGTAGGCGAATCCGTTATCAGATCATAACTCTCTGCAATCATGCGCTTTATATCATCTTCCGGTATCGAGCCATCCAGAATCACAGTAATCCAATGCTCCTTGTTCTGATGATAAGCAGGAACCACAGCAGCATATGTCTTTCTCCACAAGTCCCTCCACTCGGGGGAGACCTTTAAATTGAGATTAACATTACCATTTCGCTCATAAACCCAGAGAAAGGCCTTCTTACTTCCCCTGACCCTTACAAGCTGCCAGTTGTCATCATGAAACGGTGCTTCCCGGTATGTATCCGGAAACGACAGTCCATATTCAATTGCTTCCTTACGTGTTTTCATAAAAACATTTTCCACAAAAATAAGCTTTGATGCAAATTATGTTGTCATCTGAATTGTAACTTACTTTTCCATCTACTGATTCCTGTAATATACCCGTCCAAAGAAATTCATCATATAACCATGTTCACTATCGGGGCCAATTTCAAATGCGTCATATCTTGTTCCGTCAGAATAATAAAGGTAATAAATACCTCCATCCTCAAGAATAGGCGATTCCTGTTCATACCGGATATATCCGGTTGCAGCGCCTGCCATTTCGTTGTAGTGAGTTGTAAATGTACCATTGGTATCAAACTCAATCCAGGTGGGAGCAACGGCATCTTCTGTCTGCAGATACCAGATCCCCGGAATCTGCCCGGCGTGCTTGCCATCAAATGAAACTACGCCTTCTGTCAGATATGAATCATCAATTATTGCTGCTCCCATGGCAGAAATACCAAGTGGCGCAGACTCTTTCATCCGGGCAAGTTCATCTTCCATGTCTTTTACATCCGCAAGAGACCTGCTGTTGTAATCAGCCGGGGAAATGAAGCTCTTTGAATCTCTGTCAAGATCAAAAGGGATAGTCTTGTCGCTTCCATATATCATTATTTCTGCATCGGCAACAGGTATGTAATACATTGGAAGAATGTATCCTTTTTTCGGGGTATAATACATCTTTCCATACATGGAATACTCACCGGTTTCTTTGACTTCACCATCCTTGCAGGCAAACACATGAACAGGATTCCAGGGTGCGGTTCCATTGGCCAGAACAAGCTCAGGGATATCATCATCATCCAGATATATCAGTGAAAAAAGAACGTCTCCTGCCTCGTCAGGCTTATCTTCTTCTCCAAATTCTTCTGACAAAGAGGTGCTCATTGCCGGATGCTCCATGTATCCGGAAAGGAATTTCGCATATGCTGCTATTTCGGCGCCTGCACTGCCTTCTTTACTGACATATTTTCCGATGGGAGTCCATGAGAAGAGCTTGCACTGTGATTCATAGTCATCCATTATGGTCCAAAACTCATCTTCCGGAATACTAAGTTCTTCCGCCTTGCCCGCATCAAATAAACCTGTAGTATTGTGATACAGTCCAATTACGCCAACGTCTTTTTCGTCTGTGAAATAAAAGTCGTCCCATATGATTTCAGAGCCGTCTTTACTAAGATGATTCTTTCCAAAAAGTGTATTCACAGCTCCGATTGATCCGGAATAATAGAAATGATCGTCTCCCATCCACCGGTAACTGCTTCTTGCCCAGCCGTCAAATACCTTAAGAGGCTTACCATTTCGGAGTGCGAAAATGCTGTATATATAGCTTTGCCTTCCTGAATCGCCATATTGTTCATCGCTTCCAATAATAAGCTCAGGAATGTCATCACCGCTTATATCCTCAAGTATATATCCCACAGCCTCAGAAAGGTCTTTATCACCGGGATACATGCACTTCTCCATCAGGCCGTCCGATATGTACTTGTATTTTTTGTCATAATCATACCCGGCTGTAACGACTTTATACACCTCGTCAAGAACGGATGCATAGTTTACTTCATAGTCTGATTCAGCCTCAGACTCCGCCTCTGATTGTTCCCGGGGTTTTTCTTCAGATTTTTCTTCAGATTTTTTGTCAGATTTTGCTTCAGTTTTTTCTTCAGCTTTACGATCGGCTTCCTTTTCCCCTACCGCCTCTGACTTAACTTTATTGTTTTTATCAAGGTCGGTATCAGTAGCCTTTCCACAGCCTGAAAACAAACAGCATGTGATTGCAGACATCAGTATCAGGGTTATTACTTTTCTTTTCATGACCTCTCCATGACATATTTTCAACATCATTTCAATAAAAATTATAGCAAAAATCATAACATGATGTAATCCCCGTAGGAGCCAGCAGATCCGTATATTACTGGGAGGGAAACCGTTCCTATTCCTACGGCCGGCTTAATGGATTCAAGACTATCTGTGAAGAAAAAAAGCTTGATGGCAACGTGATTATCAGGGAACTTGGCAACAACTATGAGGAGTACTACAGATCGATCTCCCTGAAAAATCAAGACCCCAACAAGTGAGGTTCTTCTTAAAGTATCATGAATTTTGTTGTATATTAGTATCTGATGAACTGCAGCAGAACTGTTCAGGTTATTTCGCTACAGTTCTCAAGTGATTCCATGCATTTGATAGTGTGCCATATTGGGCATATATTCTTAAAGAAACAATCTTGTTGAGGACCGGTTTTTATGAATTATGTTTATGAGACACATCTTCACACAACAGAGGGCAGTGCCTGCTCGAACACCCCTGCTATTGACTATATTGACTACATGAAGGGACTGGGATACAGCGGGGTCATTGTTACGGACCATTTCTTTAACGGAAACAGCGCAGTTCCCGGGAATCTTCCCTGGAGAGAGCGCATCGGGCGTTACACCCTTGGGTATGAGCATATGCTAAAGGCCGCAGGAGATGATTTTACAGTTCTTTTTGGAGTCGAGTACTGCTTTTCGGGGGATGAATTTCTGATATATGGAATTGACAGGAAGTGGCTTATGGAAAATCCCGATATCATGGAAAAAGACAGGAAAGCCGTATATGACATTGTGCATGAATCCGGGGCGATAATGATTCAGGCACATCCTTTCAGAGAGAGAGACTATATATCCGCAATACATCTGAGTCCGGATTTTTGTGACGGTGCAGAGGTTTACAATGCAGCCAATCCCGACTGGCAGAATGCTCTTGCATATGAGTATGCAAAAGAAAAAAACCTGCGGATGACAGCAGGTTCGGATATCCACAACTTTGGCCTTGGCAATATGGGCGGAATGAGCTTTCCGCATCCTGTAGGCTCTGTAGCTGAGTTTGCTGATGCATTTCTTAAAGGCGAAGGAGTTCCGGTGTACAAAAGAAATGTTCATGACGGACGATCTGACTTTCGGGCTGTTGAGGAAGATTTACAGCTGACTAAGGCGCGCAGGGAACCTACGCTTGAGATTTTCCGGCACTGATGTTTTTTCCATTACCCGGATCCTCGCAATAGTTCTTCCCGGGTATTCCCTGCCACCGCAGGGAATACACCCGGCACTCTTAGCCATCTCCCGGACTTTCCTTTCCATGATACAAAAGACAAAGCATTGTCAGATCATCAAACTGTTCGGCATCCCCGACAAAGCGGCTTACCTCCTCACGTACATTCCGGACAAGCCGTGAAGGAGAGGCTTTGGGCTCTTCATTGAGCGCATTGACCATCGGCGCAATTCCCATCCTCTTACCATCAGAGTTTGTCGCCTCCGGCACACCATCAGTATATACAAAGATACTGCTACCCGGCATAAGCTCTATCTCGTACTGTTCATACTTAAGTCCCGGAATTACGCCGATTGCAAATTTATGCTTTCTCTTAAACAGTTCAAATTTTTCGCCGGTCAGATTAAGCACAGGGATCTCATGTCCGGCGTTAGATGCCGTAATTTTTCCGGTGGAAATTTCCAGAATCCCAAGCCACACTGTAACAAACATCTTCTCCTTGTTGCCCGCACATATTGTAGCATTCGCATCTGTCAGAATCTGGCATGGAGTCTTCCCCATCATCGCGTTGTATCTAAGTGCCGTCAGCGAAGACATCATAAACATCGCAGCCGGTATACCCTTGTCGGAAACATCGGCTATTATCATGCACAGATGATCCTCATCAGTCAAGAAGAAATCATAAAAATCCCCTCCAACCTCTTTTGCCGGCTCCATGGTTGCATATATGTCGAATTCATTCCTGTCCGGAAATGCCGGAAACACACCCGGAAGCGCACCCTTCTGGATCATCGCCGCGAAATTCATCTCAGCCTGTGCACGCTCCTGCTTTGCTGTCATCTCAGTCAGGTCATCAATATACCCCGACATATCCTCTTCCATCTGCGCCATCACATTGCTAAGGTTTTCAAGCTCATCTCCTGTAGCTATATCCAGATTAGAAAAGTGATCCGATCTTGTCACTCCGGCCTGCCTGTCCCTGACATAACACTGAGCAGCTTCAGCCACATCATTTATTGGCTTCGCCAGGGTTTTCTTCAAATAGCGCCTTGCAAATATGCTCAAAAAAACTGTAACTATGGAAACTATAAAAAGGTAATGCAGGACAAAGAAAATACTCTGAAATACCAGATCAAACAGAGTATATTCTACTATCACAAGGCCTGTAATCTCTCCTGCCGAATTCTTAAACCATGCTCCCGAAGTGCATATCCATCCATATTCCTGCGTTTTGTGAGTATAAAAAGGAAACGCTTCGTCCTTATCCCAGTTCAGAATCTTCTGTATGTCCTTCTCATCTACATACTCCGGATCGCCTGTTTTATACATCAGCCCCTCGCGGTCATCAGGATCCACTATGTGCACGATTGAAGATGTGTCCTTATCGTACATCCCATAATATACTCCGTTGATCGCATTATGTGTCCATATTACCTTGAGCATATCCTAGAGTTTCTTATAATACTCCGATTGGGTAACAGAATCAAACCTGCTTCTATACTCCTCGGTACCGGCCCGGGATCGTTCTTCATCAGATAACCCCCTGTAAACTGTCATCACCTGTTCGGTTAATCCCTCTCTGTCAGAATCACTCATTTCAGTAAGATTAGCAGAAAGATGTACTACAGTCTGAGCCGTTGTAAAAGCATCATAGGCCTCACCGATTTTCATGAAATTAAACACGGCTCTGACTACGCCTATAATACCGGCTAAGGCTATGACCAAAACGAATATGATGGCAGTAAAGGTCATACGCTTAGCTAAAGAATGAAATTTTTTCTCTTTTCCTGAATTCTTTTTCATCATTGACATTTTAAAGTATGGATTCCTGCAAGGTCATTTATTATTTCTCCGGCTATGATAAGACCAACCACAGAAGGTACAAACGCAACCGAACCCGGTATGGATCTGCGCTTTGTTCCTTTCCCGGCTGTTTCCAAAGAGCTGCCGCCGGGCTCCTCAATGATATCATGCGTATCCGCAGAAAGCTTTATCGGCATTTCCTTTGAATAAACCACCTTGAGAGAATCAATCCCTCTTTTTCTGCATTCGTGTCTCATAACCTTTGCCAATGGACAAATGGATGTCTGATAAATGTCAGCGACTTCAAACAATGCAGGATTGAGTTTATTTCCTGCACCCATGGAAGATATGACGGGCACTCCTGCTTCTTTCGCCTTTTCAATTATTGCAAGCTTTCCTGTGACTGTGTCGATAGCATCAACGACATAGTCATAATCATGAAAGTCGAATAGATCCTGTGTATCAGGAAGGAAGAAGGTCTTATACTCTCTGACCTCACAGTCAGGATTGATATCCTGAACCCGTTCTTTGGCAGCATCTACCTTATATCTGCCAACTGTTTTATTTGTAGCTATTATCTGCCGGTTAATGTTTGACAGACAGACCTTGTCATCATCTATAAGGTCCAGTGCTCCTATCCCGCTTCTGGCGAGGGCCTCAACTACATAACCGCCCACTCCCCCGATTCCAAAGACCGCAACACGGGAGGCTGAAAACTTCTCCATTGCTTCAGCACCATACAATAGCTGCGTTCTGGCAAATTGCTCCATCATATAATCCAACCTTCCAAAAATGCAGTCCCGGGCATTTCTTTACCTGAACCGCCTTTACCACACTACTTCCATGAAATGAGCTGCCGTAATTCCTTTACCGGATACATCTCCGATAACCAGGGCCAGATGATCATCATCAATAAAATAAAAATCGTAGAAATCTCCGCCAACCTCCCTGGCAGGTTTCATATCTACAAAAAGCTCAAACTCACTGCGGTCGGGAAAAGGCGGAAACTTCCTTGGAAGCATTGAATCCTGAATCTTGCTGGACAGCGCCATCTCTGCATCAATTCTCTCCTTCTGCGCAGTTATTGCAGCATTTTCAACTAAGTATGCTTTCAGTTTATCCGTAAGGCCGCTAAATGAATTGGCAAGTACTTCAATCTCGTCACCGGTCTTGTAGACACTTTCCATCTTGAAGTCCATGTCGTCGCCGGTCATGGCCGTTACTCTCTCCGTCATGACATCAACGAGAGTCACAAGCCTTTTTGAAAAGACCGATGCCAGTATCACTGCCACAAATATAAGAACGGCCATAGCTGCGATGATTACAAGTGATGCCAGTCTGAATCTTTTTACATAATCTTTATATACCCTGTCTCTGGCACCATCCATTTCTTCCAGGAGATGCAAAGGAATATCATCAAGCTCGTCACATGAAATAAACATGATCTGTGTCCATCCGAGAGTCTTTATAGGTGCGTAACAGGCATAATAGTATTTGCCGTCAACATTCACCATTTCGAAAGATGTTTCCAGCGAAAGCGCGTAGTCAATGAGCTGCTTTAATTCCGGGTTGGAGGTCTTCCTAAGATCTTTTGACAGATTTTCATCCATTGCCAGTTCACCTGATGTATTGGGAGAGTATATAAGCTGCCCCTCGTCACTCACGAGTATTGTAAACTCTGACAGAGAATATTGGATCTGCTCAGCCCGGTCCTGCAATGTTTCGAGCCTGGTAAAACCATGTAGCACTGCCACCAGCTCTCCGTTAACATATATTGGAAAGCCGGAACCCATTCCCGTGGTTTTGTGAAAAAAACTGTTCTCCACAGATGTAAAATACGGTTTACCAGTCGATACTGCTCCCCTGTACCAGTCTCTTTTTGTTGCATCATAATATTTACTGCTTCCATCAGGATTGAGCATATCTTCAGGTTTATTGTCCAAAGCCAGCGTTATTCCGCATGGAAGTGCAATATAACAGTTTGTGGTAAAATCATCATTTCCCTCTATTATCTGCTCCATCATTGGAGTAAGGCAGGCCAGTTTCCGGATCATTGACATATTCTTATCGTCACTCTGATCTGCCCACTCCGCAAACAAAAGCTGAGGTACATATTTGCTCACTGTGTTTTTCGACAGAGGGCTCAGTTCGACCTCCTGATACCTGTCCGGATGAATAAATACGTCTTCTACCTGCTTCCCGAGTACGATGTAATCATGCCTCAGGGTCCAGAGCTCACCATCGGTCTCCCTCGCAGCAGAATCAATGGTTCCGATTACGTCATCAAGCAAAAACTCCCATACAAGGTCTTCGGACTCATCCTTAATTACCTGATTTTCAGATTCACTGCTCCTTTCGATCATGCCAAGAAGCATATCGAGCTGAGCAACACCTATGGCAGCAAAAACAATTATTGCCAAAAAAACTATTCCGGTACAAAGTAATAATATTATTTCCCGCAAACTCTTCGATTTATTTTTCACCTTCGGTCACTCTTCAAATTTCTTCTTATCCTCTTCAGAATAAAATTCGTCAATATGTCCACCCATTCCCGTATAATTTTTATTACCATCCTTATCAACCAGGAAATCAGCAAGCTTCTTCCTGAACTGATTTATAAGGTATGGGTCATCCGAAGAGCCTATAGATGTGTACTTCTCATCCTTCAGCTTCTTTTCATAGGCATCAACGTCCTCTTTGCTCGTGTGGACAATTAAATTACCTTTAAGAAGCTCTGACATATAAGTGAGATCTCCGCCCAAAAAATCCCTTTCAGCAATGGCATGCGAATTAAGAAATACGTAATTACCCTATGCATCCTTAGTATCCAAAAAGCCTTCAGAATTAATCCATCCTTTCTGCTCTGACTCCAGATACAATCCAAATACTTCAATTGGAACAGTTTTATCTTTATTAGCATAGACGTTAATCTTTGGATCAGCCTGCTTTCCACACCACTTTTTGACATCATCAACTGTTCCAACCGGCAGACGCATTCCATCATCGAACATAACGGAATTATATATCACTCTCATGTACGAATTCATTTTAAAAAGAACCTGTGAATATCCAGTACCCAAAATAGCAAATTCTTCAAAGTTAATCTTGACTTCCCTATAACTTTTTATTAGCACATTATTTTTTGAAATATATCAATTATGAAATTTGCGATAAATACTGGCTTTATGACGAGCTTTTGTTGAAATAATACACGATTTATTATATAATGTACTAGTAGAATAAATTTTACTAGTACGTTATAAATCGAGGATTATATATGTATATTTTTTACTCCGGTCCTAATGATTGTTATGCTTCGGCTGGTGTATCTAAGCGTAGTGGCAATGATACATCAGTCGATACAATCTACCT
>JAILJR010000134.1 GCA_024694565.1 Butyrivibrio sp.
ACTTGTGAGATTTGCCACACATGTGACTGACAGAAAGAATATTAAGCTTGGAATCGAGAAGATCACAAAGGAAAGTCCCGAGTATTGGGGACTTGCAAACCTTATCACAGATGAGCAGTGTGAGATCGCACTGAAAATGCAGAAGCGTAAGCCCAAGACCTTTAATGAGATACTTGCTCTTTGCCCTGAGTATACAAGGCAGGAGCTTCAGAAACAGCTCGACGAGATGGCTTACCACGGTGTAATTGAATGGAATTATGAAAATGAGCAGCACATCAAGCAGTATGTGCTTCCTATGTATGTTCCCGGTTCTGCGGAATTTGGCAACATGAATGGAAGAGTAATTGAAGAGCATCCTGAGGTTGGACCTTTCTTTGAGAGGATGAGCCGAATTCCCCTTGAAGGTCTCACTCACATGGTTCCAATGGGCGGCGCCGGTGTCGGTATGCATGTAATTCCTGTAGAAAAGGCCATTGAGATGGAGGGCACCTCAATAGATCTTGAACATATTTCCTACTGGCTTGACTACTATGAGGGAAAATACGCAGCTTCGCCATGCTCCTGCAGAAGGTCAAGAAAGACCTATGACCAGGGCTGTGCGGATGATCCGGAGGGATGGTGCATTGCAATCGGCGATATGGCTGATTATGTAGTAGAGACTCAGAAGGATGGACGTTATATTACAAAGGAAGAGGCTCTTGAAATATTCAAGCAGGCTGAAGATAACGGTTTTGTACATCAGATAACAAACATTGACGGTCAGAAAAAGATTTTTGCAATCTGTAACTGCAATGTAAATGTCTGCTATGCACTTAGAACATCACAGCTGTTCAATACTCCCAATATGTCTCGATCTTCATATATTGCCCATGTTGACAAGGATGCCTGTGTGGCCTGTGGACGATGTGTCGAGGTATGCCCTTCAGGAGCGGCTACACTTGGACAAAAGCTCTGCAAAAAGGATGGAAGTGAAGTAAAATACCCCAAGATGCCGCTTCCCACAGAAAAGAAGTGGTCAAGGGAAATGTGGACAGAGGACTACCGTGACATCAACCGCATAAACACACATAAGACAGGTACTGCTCCGTGTAAAACTGCATGTCCTGCACATATTCCCGTGCAGGGCTATATCAGAATGGCATCACAGGGAAGATATGAAGAAGCTCTTGCACTCATCAAGAAGTACAATCCGCTTCCTGCTGTCTGTGGACATGTATGTAACCGCAGATGTGAGGATGCATGCACGAGAGGAACCATAGATCAGGCTCTTGCCATTGATGAAGTCAAGAAATTCGTCGCAATGAAGGATCTTAAATCAGATACCCGCTACATACCAAAGAAGGTTATTCCCAAGATAGGCGGAGGGTTCGATGAAAAGATTGCCATTATAGGTGCAGGCCCAGCAGGTATTTCCTGTGCTTACTATCTTGCACTTAAGGGATATAAGCCAACAATCTTTGAAAAGAACAAGAAGCCCGGTGGAATGGTGACATATGGTATTCCTTCATTTGTGCTTGAGAAAGATGTTATAGAAGCTGAGGTTGATGTTTTAAGACAGCTCGGAGTAGATATAAGGCTTGGAGTGGAAGTCGGCAGGGATATCACGCTTAAGGAGCTTCGCAAGGAGGGCTACAAGGCATTTTATATTGCCATCGGCTGTCAGGGAGGTCGAAGCATAAATGTTCCCGGTGAGGATGCAGAGGGCGTTCTCAAGGGAGTGGATGTACTAAAGGCTGTAATTGACGATGAAAGCTATAAGCTCTCAGGGGACACAGTTGTCATCGGCGGCGGAAATGTTGCTATAGATGTTAGCCGTACTGCAATTCGCTGTGGTTCATCCAAGGTGACACAGATATCACTTGAGACCCGTGATATCATGCCTGCTCTGCCTGAAGAGATAAAAATTGCCGAATCTGAAGGAATAATACTTCAGGGTGGATGGGGCCCCAAGGAGATCATCACGGATAAAGGCAAAGTCAGAAGCATAGTTCTAAAGAAGTGTACACAGGTCAAGAACGCAGAAGGCCGATTTGATCCGAAATACGATGAGAACACTACCATTGAAATCGCCTGCTCAAATATCATCCTTTCTGTAGGACAGATGACTGTCTGGGGAGATCTTCTCAAGGATGAGAATGTTGAATTCAAAGGCCCTGCACCGGTTGCAGATGAGAAAACATTCCAGACTACGGTAAAAGATATCTTTGTAGGCGGTGATATGTACTATGGCCCCAGGTTTGCCATCGATGCAATTGCCTGCGGTAGAGAGGGAGCTGAATCCATTCACAGATTTGTTCAGCCTCATTCGTCACTGACAATCGGCCGTGATCCGAACTTCTTTATTGAGCTTAATAAGGATGATATTCTTGTTAAGGATTATGATCATGTTGGACGCCAGGTTCCTGCGGTATCACCTAATGTTGACGGAAAGCTTTCCTTCCGTGATACTAAAAGCATTTTTACGGAGGAACAGGTCAGGAAGGAAACCTCAAGGTGCCTTGGCTGCGGAGCATCCATCGTGGATCCAAACAAGTGCGTAGGCTGCGGACTTTGCACAACCCGATGTGAATTTGATGCAATCA
>JAILJR010000135.1 GCA_024694565.1 Butyrivibrio sp.
CGCTCAGCAAGAACCTTTGTGATAGCTGCTGTAAGAGTAGTTTTACCATGGTCAACGTGGCCAATGGTACCAATGTTACAGTGCGGCTTTGATCTGTCAAATTTCTCTTTTGCCATTTTTATTTCCCTCCTGAAAATGGTATTATTCGGGGATATATCCCCTTATTCTGCCTAATCAACGCTATTTGTCATTATATAAAAGTTATAGCGTCTTTTCAAGCGAAAGTTTTACTGTTACTAAATTACTTATAATCGTCCGGAACCCGCAGGCTCCGGACGGAATTAATTACTTACCGGTTGCAGAGATAACCTTCTCCTGAACATTCTTAGGAACCTGTTCGTATTTCTCAAAGAACATTGAGTAGTTACCGCGTCCCTGTGTCTTAGAACGAAGGTCTGTTGCATAACCGAACATTTCAGCCAGGGGAACATACCCCTTAACCATCTTGCCGCCACCGATATCTTCCATGCTCTCAACACGTCCGCGCCTTGAGTTCATATCACCGATGACATCACCCATGTACTCCTCGGGCATTGTTACTTCGACTCTCATGATGGGCTCAAGCAGAACCGGTGCGCCCTTCTCCATAGCTTCCTTGAATGCCATTGAACCGGCAATATGGAATGCCATTTCTGAAGAGTCGACTTCATGATAGGAACCATCGAAAACATTTGCATGTATGCCCAGTACAGGGAATCCTGCAAGTACGCCGCTCTTAGCTGCTTCCTGAATACCTTCACCTACTGCAGGGATGTATTCCTTAGGAATAGCACCACCGACAACAGTTGTCTCAAACAGCAGTGTAGGAGGATCATTGATAAGCACATTAGCCTTAGGATCAAATTCGAACTTGTCTCCGTTTGCATCCAGGGGCTCGAATATAACCTTACAGTGACCGTACTGACCGCGGCCGCCGGACTGCTTGGCATATTTCTTATCAACTTCAACCCTCTTAGTAAAGGTCTCTTTGTAAGCAACCTGAGGAGCACCAACATTAGCTTCAACATTAAACTCACGAAGAAGTCTGTCAACGATGATCTCCAGATGAAGCTCACCCATACCTGCGATAATTGTCTGTCCTGTTTCCTCATCGGTATGTGCACGGAAAGTAGGATCTTCTTCTGCAAGCTTTGCAAGAGCTTCGCCGAGCTTGCCCTGTCCTGCCTTTGTCTTGGGCTCGATAGCCAGCTGGATAACTGGCTCCGGGAACTCCATGGACTCAAGCACGATAGGATGCTGCTCATCACAGATGGTGTCACCTGTTGCTGTCAGCTTGAAACCTACTGCTGCTGCAATATCTCCTGAGAAAACCTCATCCAGCTCGGAACGCTTGTTTGCATGCATCTGAAGGATACGGCCTACACGTTCTTTCTTCTGCTTGGATGAATTGTAAACATATGAACCGGACTTAAGTGTTCCGGAATAAACACGGAAGAAAGCAAGCTTTCCTACAAAAGGATCAGAAATGATCTTGAATGCAAGTGCTGCAAAAGGAGCCTCATCGCTCGAAGGTGTGGAGATAGGATTTCCATCCATATCCGTACCCTCTGCATCAGGGATATCCGTAGGTGCAGGCATGAAATCGATTACTGCATCCAGAAGCTTCTGAATACCCTTGTTGAAATGTGCTGAACCGCAGAGCACAGGTACACCGGCATTTGCGATTGTTCCCTTTCTCAGGGCTGCCTTCATCTCAGGTATTGTAAGCTCTTCATCACTGAGGTACTTCTCCATCAGGTCATCATCAAACTCGCAGACCTGATCGATAAGCTTTGAGTGATATTCCTCAGCCTCATCCTTCATATCATCAGGGATGTCAACTATGGAGATATCCTCACCCTTTGTGTCGTTGTAAATATAAGCTTTCATTTCAAAGAGATCAATGATTCCTTTGAACTGATCTTCCTTACCGATAGGAAGTTCGACAACAACGGCATTCTTGCCGAGCTTTGTGCCGATTTCCTTTACGGTATTGAAAAAGTCCGCACCCATGATATCCATCTTGTTGACGAATGCCATACGGGGAACCTTGTATGTGTCAGCCTGACGCCATACATTTTCGGACTGGGGCTCAACGCCTCCCTTAGCATCAAAAACACCTACAGCGCCGTCCAGGACTCTGAGAGATCTCTCAACCTCTACAGTAAAGTCAACGTGTCCCGGTGTATCAATGATATTGATACGATGCTCCTGGGCACCTGCCTGGGGCTTGCAGTTTTCCTGATGTGTCCAGTGACAGGTGGTCGCGGCTGATGTGATGGTGATACCACGCTCCTGCTCCTGAGCCATATAGTCCATGGTAGCAGTTCCTTCGTATGTCTCACCGATCTTATAATTGACACCTGTGTAGTAAAGAATACGCTCTGTGAGAGT
>JAILJR010000239.1 GCA_024694565.1 Butyrivibrio sp.
GGCCGGCTCCGGCTGTGCATATTGCACAAGAGGCTGAGAGGCCCTATGAGCTCGTCGGTACTTAGGCACCGTATTTTGGTGCCTTAGTACCGCTACGAAGCGAAAGGAGCGAAAGCGTGCCCGAAGTGATTGTACAATATGCACAGTCGGAGCCGGACTGGTAAGCTTTTGTCGGGCAACTCTTAAGAATGATACTGTACACCGGCTTAAGCTCCCAGTGTTGTCACAAGATGCTCCAGCATTGAATCGACTACATTAATAAAGCGGCTTGATGCATTATGTGCATTCTGGAACATTATCATGAACTCCAGCTCCTCATCGCTTGAAACTCCAACTATCTGCTCTCTCGCTGAGGAAACAGAATCAACCGTATTCTCCTGAGCTGTCTTTATACTGTCATATACATCACCTGAGTTTGCCACCTGACTCACAAGGCTGTTATAGTAAGTGACAAAGCTGTTTCTCGTTGTGACATTAGGATTAAGAACATACTCCTCATCAGTAAAGGCTTTCTTTAATCTCTCAATAGTCCTTGTGTCCTCATTTCCGTCCACAGTCCTGAATGTAAAGATGGTTGGCTGTTCAATCAGCTTTGGATTAACCTGCGTGTTCATTATTGTCAATCCTGTAGTTACCGTGCCTGCGGGTTTGTCTTTACTGATGTCATAGATAAGCGCATCTTGTTCATTAGCTACAGTAAACATCGTGAATTCACTGGTTCTTCCGACAGATTCGTCTATGAATCCCGGATTACTCTCGGCTTCTTCCATGATCTTATTTATCTCAGCCATAATGTTATGTATCATCTGGTCAAACTCTGCTTCAGTATTCATGATAACTGACTGAGATATGTGTGTATTATAATAATCATAGTCCTCAACAATGTCATGATATGAGGCATTGTGATCGCCCCTTGCCAGAAGGACAGATTTTAGTTTTCCTATATCGGTGTTTGTAGAAGATCTGATAGGCTGCTCCAGATCAAATACCTTGGCACCTTCTATTGATATCACTTCCTTGCTGCCATCCATCTTGGTTCTGGTTTCAGCGGCATACTCCCAGTAAGGCGTTGCATACTGCACTGGACTTCCAAGCCGCCTGTCAATTCCAATATGGTTCACGTGATCTGTTGTTATAAATGCTGACCCTTCAAATTGTACTGACACATTTCCAAAGATATCTTCGTAATAGTCAATTTTTCCATACTCACCAAGCTTATCAAGAAGGTAATTTCTTCTGTCCCTGAGGTCATTGCACTTCTCTACCTTGCCTGCCTCGATCTTGACAATGTCTTCATTGAGCTGTCTGATCTCATCTCCATATGCGTTAATGTTTTCCACCATACCCTGTACAGTGTCGTCGAGATTTTTCTGATAGGCAGTGAACCCGTCGTACACACTCTTTGCTCTGGTCAAAAACTCATTTGCTCTGGTCACCAAAGCCGACTGCGTAACTGCAGAGCAGGGATCCTTGGCCAGCTCCTGAACCGATATCCACAGATTATTGAGTGACTGCGCAAACTCCGCACCCTCCATCTCCTGAAGCTGGTCCTCAATCTCTTCAATGGTTTTTAATGAAACGTCATAAAAAGCGAGTCTCCCTGATTCCCTCCTGTAGGAAATGTCAAGAAAATCGCTCCTCACCTGCTTACATGTATTGTAATTGACCCCCGTACCTATCTGCTTAGGCGCAACGACATCCATTCTGTTCTCAATCGTCTGATAGGCTCTGGTGCCTTGAGAAACCTGCTGTCTTGTATAGCCGTCAGTGTCCATATTCGCCATGTTATGTGCTGTTGTGTTCAGCGCACTCTGGGATGTTGTAAGTCCTGATGCACCGACGTAGAGATTGGCCATAAGAGACATAGGCATTTCCTCCTTCTCTGAACTTTGGTTCTTATCCTTCTATCCTTGCCGCCCCAAAATGGCATCAGGATAAATCAGAAATTCAATACTTTTAGTTTTCCACTCATCCGTCGCCTAAAAATGGGCGCAATAAAGACACTACCGCGTTTGCAATACTCCCGAATGGATTATCCACATGCAGCCTGCCACTTGTGTGGCAGGTCACTGCTTTGCATCAAATCCGCCCGATGTGTAACCTAAACAATCGCCTGTAGTGCCTGCTGCTCTTGAGTAATTCGCCGTCTGTGGAGCTGTCTTGGCGGCCTGGATGATGTTCATCTCGAACTGAACCATCTCTATTGAGCTCTTCAAAAGCTCCTGGTTCTGCCCGTTTACACGTCTGACATTGTCCGCGACCTTCACGAGCCTGTCGCGCTGAACTGCCAGATTCCTCTGATCCACCGGCCTCTTCTGAAGTACCTGGATCAGGTCGGTCAGCTTCAATGAATTAACATCCATGTTAAGTACATTTGCAATATCCTTCATTGCTGTGACCCTCTTTTTCTCGAGGCTCTGGATACCGCTTACAACGCACTGCTCCTCATCCGTGATCTCTGCAAGTGCCTTCAGATCACCCTCAATTATGATGGTAGTCTTCCGGCTGGATAATCCCAGTAATTTCTCGTACATCGAACATTCCTTGTCAAGAACGTCCACCAGTATCTCAATAAGACTAGCCACTGGAATCATCCTCCTGTTATTTATTTATGTCATTATGCAAGCTCTGAATATTTTGCCAGAAGTTTGTCAGCAAAATCCTCCCCACTCACATCATAAGTCCCGTTCTTAATTGCTGTCTTCAGCCTAGCTACGACATCCTCCCTGACGTCGGGTGCAGCCTTTACAGCCTGCTTGGCAACCGCGATATCCTTACCAATGGAAGAGAAAGATACAGTATCCCTAATCTCATTAGTCTTCTTGGCAGCCTGAGGCTTACTTATTCTGCTGTTTGAGTAAATCTGCTGAATCTGATTGTACGCTTCTATACGCATATCATTTTCCTCCTTCCCTGGAGTATTTTTGACTTTCTACTACATTTATCGGTAGAAATCACCATTACTTTAGTCTTTTTCTGAAATTTTCCCCTAAAATTTCAAAAAAATTATAACGGATAAAACACCCCCGGTCTGTATGCAATTAGGTTGATAGAATCGCCTGTATCCGTACAGTTTGGGGCTTTTCCCCGATACCCCTGTCGTTCCGTCGGTAAATATATCGGAGCCTCATTGCAAAACTTTAGAGTAATTTAATAATTTTTTTAAAAAAGTTTTTCGATGCTCATCTGCGAGTTGCTGTATCCGGGATCTCCTGTTACATCTTTGTCAAACCAGTCTGCGGGTCTGTAATTATTTGCTGCCGCCTCGCTCGGAAACTCGACTTCTGCAAGAATCCTGCCATCAAAGGGCGCCTCAAACACATCCAGCTCGATCTTTATCTCATTATTCTCAATCGCAGCCTTCAGCCCCTCTTCAGACAAAAGAAATTCATCCGAAAATGCACCCTCGTTGAGAGGAAGGATATATCTCTTTTTCCTGATGACATTGCCGTCGGCCTTTGCCGCCATATGCTCATAGGACCCTGCATCGAGCGGCATATTGTACTCGGTCTGACCTATCGGCGAAGGCTCCCCATTCATCAAGGCAGGTTCACTCTCCTGCCTTGATGCCTTATAGGTCATATAGTAAATATCATCCTCCCGCCTCACTCTTATGGCAGGACGGACGTTGAGATATGCCTGCTCAATCCTGTGAAAAGGACAGCTGTCGAGATTATCCGGCAGCTCCTTTACTGTAAACTTTCGCTCAATTTCTATTCCCATTTTTATCCACCCCGGCACCGGTATCTCAGCACTTAAAAACTATTTTCTCTGCCATTGAATCAGAAGCTTCTTTACCCATGAACTTTTCTATGATAGCCAGACCGAAAGGAATAGCCGTTCCCATTCCCCTGCTTGTAATGAAGTTGCCATCCATTGTAACCTCTGTTGTCTGAACATCCGCGCCCTTAAGGTCTTTCTCACATCCCGGATAGCAGCATGCCCTTACGCCTTCAAGTAGCCCCATCCTTCCGTAAACAGTTGGTGCTGCGCAGATTGCAGCAAGAAGCTTATTGCTGTCATGAAACTCTTTAATCTTTTCCTTTAGCACATCACATTCAAAAAGATTGCCCGTACCCGGCATACCTCCCGGAAGTATCAGCATATCGGCTCCTTCAAAGTCTGCCTCCTCTAAAAGAGCGTCTGCCTCAACAGTTATCTTGTGAGAGCCGGTAACACTCTTTCTTCCCATGATCGAAACCATAGTTATTTCAATCCCTGCTCTACGAAGCAGATCAACAACCGTCAGTGCCTCAATCTCCTCAAATCCGTCTGCCAGAAAAATCAAAGTCTTTGCCATATCTTATTCGCCTCCATAAATTATTAGTCATCTCAAAGCAGCTCATTCATATATCTTACCATTTAAGAAGCGCAAATGCATTCACATTTAAAACCATCACCCTGTCTCATCGGCGACTTGTATCATTTACAAACACCTGTTGAAACAGACGTAGTTTTGTGTTATAGTGTATGTAGTAATCAAAACTACATCAAGAAACAATCAGAACATAGGTGAATCAAAATAGAAGTTTTCAAAATGGGGAGGGTACATATGACTACGAAGGAGCTTAAGAAGTATTTTAAGGAGCACATGGTTCCGTCCAAGCTTTACAAGATTGGGGGCGCACACAAAAACAGGATCTGCCTTGACAAATCTGAAGGCGGCTGGAGAGTTTATTTTCAGGACAAGAAGGACAAGATCGGCATCATGAAGTTCGTCGACGAGGCTTCTGCCTGCAACACGATGAAGGATGAACTGAGGAAGCTCATGGAGCAGCTCTACGGACTGACATGGGCCGGAGCAAGATAAAGAAGGATTAACAGGGACAGGCAATGCGCCTGTCCTTTTTTCATGTTTGTACTAAAAAGCCGCAAATTTTCTCTCATATTCGTTCAATATTATCAATGGAAAAAAACAGTGAATCATTGTATTATTTAGGTATTCAGAAATTAATTTCATCATTTGATCTTAATTATGAAAAAAGTATAAACAAATTAGGTAGGAGGAGAAGACAAATGAACAAAAACACCAAGCTTTTTTCTGTTCTCAGCTATGTCTACTGGATTGGCTGGCTCATCAGCTACTTTGCCCGTGACAAGGAGGACAAGACTGTTGCACATCACCTCAATCAGGCTTTCGTTCTGAACCTTGCATCTACTATTATCAGCCTTGTTTCAAGGATTGGCGGTGTCGTTGGCTGGATCTGTTTTGCCTGTGATATAGTAATTCTTGTATTCTGGATCATGGGTATTGTTCGTGCAATTAAGCTCAGCACCGAGCCCCTTCCGGTCATCGGTGGAATTCAGCTCATCAAGTAATTTCATAAGATTATCTAAGAGTCGGAGAATTGCTAATTCTCCGGCTCTTTTTATTTTGCGCAGCTCTTTGTAACTTTCGTTTTACGCCTCGCTGATGAATTATGACAATTAGTTTATACTTTTTTTATAAATAGGGTGTTGACTTTTTGTGCTACTTGTTCTATAACATACTTGTAACAAGAAATTAGCAGCCGACCGAGTCGAGTGCTAATAAACAATTAAAGCCACTACAACAAAAAATATATAATAGAAAAGGAGTGATAGTTATGTTGATGCCTATGTTATGGAGTAACAATGATATTTTTGATGAGATGGACAGTATCTTTAATGATGGATTCTTTGGCGGACACGTTGCAGCACCGCGTGCAGCAAGACAGTTCGAGTCTACATCCGGACTTATGAGAACCGATGTCATTGAAAAAGACAACTGCTATCAGCTGGAGGCTGAGCTTCCTGGATTCAACAAGGAAGATATCAAGATCGATCTGCAGAACGACACTCTCACCATCAGCGCTGCTCACAACGAGAACAAGGATGAGAAGGACGAAAGCGGCAAGTACATCCGCAGAGAGAGGAGAAGCTCTTCTTACCAGAGGTCCTTCCACGTTGAGGGACTTAAGCCTGAGGATATTGTCGCCCAGTACAAGAACGGCGTTCTCACCGTATCTCTTCCCAAGAAGGAAGCAATCCCTGAGAAGGAAACACCCATCAGGATTGAGGTCAAGGACTGACGAGTTGATGACAAATATCTCATAAAGTACTCCCCCCGATTGGTCCTAGCATCGACGACTGATGACAACGCGGCATATGTCGGCAAGATGATGCAAATAAGTAAAGAAATGATTGAGACGGTACACTAGGTGCGCCGCTTGCGGTAATCCCTTAGGACAGTTATCATTTTCATTTAGATTCCTGACATTATCAAAAACGCCCGGCAAGACTGCCGGGCGTTTTACTCATCATTAAGAATACACTAAGCCGATCAATAGTTCTGAGCTTTTTTCATGAAGTAGCTCTGAGGATGGTTGCAGACTGGGCAAACTTCAGGAGCCTTAGGTCCCACAACAATGTGTCCGCAGTTTGCACACTCCCAGATGGTATCTCCGTCTGAAGAGAAAACAATACCCTCCTCGATATTCTTAAGAAGCTTTCTGTATCTCTCCTCATGTTCTTTTTCAATGGCAGCTACCTGCTCGAAGAGCTCTGCGATATCATCAAAGCCCTCTTCCCTTGCCTTCTTGGCAAAAGACGGATACATCTCTTTCCACTCATAGGCCTCTCCGTCTGCTGCTGCATTCAGGTTGTCAACAGTTGTTCCGATACCTGAAAGGATCTTGTACCAGAGCTTTGCATGCTCCCTTTCATTGTTGGCAGTATCCTCAAATATTTTGCCAATCTGGACATATCCGTCCTTTTTGGCCTTTGAAGCAAAGTATGTGTACTTGTTCCTTGCCTCGGATTCTCCTGCAAAGGCAGCCATGAGATTCTTCTCAGTTTCTGTACCCTTCAACTCATTTGTCCTTGGATCTAAATTAGCCATAGTAAAATCCCCTTTCATATTTTTTTACATTTTTATATTGAGGTCAAAAGTCACCGGTGTCGACAAAGGACTTTTGGCCCAGCTCATATAATTATATAACTATTACAGACAAAATAAAATGCTAAGTGCTTTTGACGTGATGGATGACGAGGCGTCCCTCTGTCTTCTGATCCTGATGCTGCCCCATCTGGAGCATCTCCTCAAGAACCTTGCCGCAGGACGTAGCTATCTGCCTTGAAGGCTTGTTCTTTGCCAGGTCCTTCATTTCCAGGTCAAAGCACTCCTTTAGATTCATGAAGTGAAAATGCTGCACGCCAACTGTGTAGACCTTATCCTCCTCGATTGGTTTCCCGAGGAAGTCAAACTTTATAAAAGAATGAGTGCTCTGGTCATACTCTATTTCCAGTCCTTCAGAGAGCTGGAAAAACTCGGTAAATCCTCCGGCAAGGGCCTCATCCCTCAGCATACGGTGTATCCCGTGCATAAACTGGGCACCTGTCCAGTATGTGAGATATACCCCTCCATCATAAGGATAGTTTTCATCGAAATCTCTTTTGGTCACCACAGGTCCGAGCCTCTCCGTTCGTATAGAACCTGAACCCAAAAGAAAAATATCAACACCGAAAGCACTTTTCAAAAGATCGGTATAAAGATCTCCCAGTTCAGTTTCAATAATATACGACGGATGTGTCAGTGGCCTTACAAATTTTGTGATTATCCTGCCGTATTTCTCATCCGTGGTGTTCTTTAGCCCGTTGATTATCTGTTCCAGTGCGACGTCCTTGGGGCAGGTCTGATCATTTATCGGAACTGCTGCCCAGGTGTAGCTGTCAAGACAGTTGTCGTCTGTATTTATGACCATGTCGAAGCGCCCGATCTGATCTGTGCCCGTACCTGCCTGCACTATGGGAATACCGTTCACAACAGCCGGTTCATCCAGAAAAGTATGCGAATGCCCGCCTACGATCACATCCACTCCCCAGGCCGGATCCAGCATTTCTGCAAGCTTGCAGTCCTCTTCAAAGCCTATATGGGTCAAAAGAACTGTCAGATCAACATCTATGGCGTTGTAGGTATCGCATATTCTTCCAATCTCTTCAACCGCATCCTCAAGTGTAATGAAGGTTCCAATGAGATCGTCCGTCTTGCACTGTTTGATCACGGCCTCTGTCAGGATTCCGATGAAGAGTATTTTCATCCCTCCGATATTGATGACCTTGCAGGGTTCAAAGAGCCTTGCGTTATTTGTCTTTATGTGAAGGTTTGCGTTTATTATGGGGAATTCTGCACACTTTTCAAGAAAGAGAAGGTGTGACACTCCATAGTCGACCTCATGGTTTCCAACTGTCGCAATATCAGGGGCAAGCATGTTCATGATATGGATTGTTGAAATCCCCTTAAATTCCGAGTCTATTATAGACCCCCTAAACATGTCTCCGGCAATTGCATAGAGGACATTCTCCTCCTCCTGTCTGACTTTACTGATGTAACCCGACAGCATTGAGACGCCGCCGACCAGCTTCTCATCCACCTGCTCGGCAAGAAAATCTCCATGCATATCATTTGAGTGTAAAAGAGTAAGCTTCTTAAGGTTCTTCATGTACACTCCTTTCTTTTATGGAACATTGACAGCATCCCAGCGCGGCATTTTTTGGTTTGGTTAAGCACCGATTTAGTCAGTGTTTTGTTTGGTTTAGCACCGATTTAGTCAGTGTTGCCTTAGATACTGATGATGCCAAGCACGCTGGCAATTGAACTTACAAGGATTATAACGACAAAGATCGGGCAGAGGAACCTGATCATAAAATTGAACATACCCTTCCTCTTAAACTTGTGTCCGCCAAGCTCGACTTCTTCTGCCACTTTAGTAAGCCCCATGTACCTCATGATGAGAAGACAGGTGAAAAGAGCTGCTATCGGCATCATAACCGAGTTTGTCAGAAAATCAAAGAAATCCAGGAACTGCATGTTAAATATCGTGACATTTGCAAGAGGTCCATATCCGAGTGACGAGAGACTTCCGAGCGCTATCATGACTACGCCCATTACAGCTGTGGCCACGTTTCTGTTCCATTTAAACTCGTCCGTAAATGTTGACACCGCACTCTCGAGAAGTGCAATGGCACTGGTAACCGCAGCAAAAAGGACAAGCAGGAAAAATGCTATCCCGATTATCCGTCCAAATCCCATGCTGGCAAAGATATTTGGCATTGTGATGAACATAAGAGATGGTCCGGCCTTTAAAGTGTCTGCGCTACCGCCCGAGAAGGCAAATACGGCAGGAATTATCATAAGACTTGCGATAATGGCTATTGCCGTGTCAAAGACCTCAACCTGTTCAGTCGACGCTTCAATACTTACATCATTCTTTACATAGGAGCCAAAGGTTATCAGTATACCCATGGCAATTGACAGAGAGTAGAACATCTGACCCATTGCCGACACAAACGTCATGAGAGAAAAATTAGACAGATTCGGGATGAGGCAGTATTTGACTCCCTCCAGTGCTCCCGGTCTGGTAACCGAATAGATGCAGATGACAACGGCCAGAACCGCCAATATCGGCATCATGATCTTGGATACGCTCTCTATCCCTCTTCTGACACCCATGAAAATAATTGCAAGCACTATTGCGGTGAATACTAAAAACCACAGCTCCGACGAATCACCGTCAGTTATAAATCCTGTAAAAAAACCGTCAGCAGCAATCTCATTGACATCGGTATGCAGGTATTCGAACAGATACTTTGTCACCCAGCCGCCGATTACTGAGTAGTATGGCACGATCAGTATTGGTATGATCGCATTGATCCATCCTCCTGCTCGTATTATCTTATTGTCTGAATAAAAAACAAACGCGCCCACCGGGCTCTTTTTTGTTGAACGTCCGATGGCGGTCTCGGCAATTATCATTGTGTAGCCGAAGGTAACTGCCAGCAGAATGTATATGATCAGAAATATTCCTCCTCCGTATTTTGCACAGAGGTAGGGAAACCTCCAGATATTTCCAAGTCCTACAGAAGCACCCGCTGCAGAAAGCACAAAACCAAGCTTTCCTGAAAAAGTGCCTCTCTTCTTTTCATTTTCCAACGCTTTATTCCTCCCGGTTAATTATTTTAGATAAGGAACCGCCTCATGTTTCGCGAAAGACACTGATATACCGTATCAATCATTTCCTTACATATTTCTACCAGCCTGACGGTGTACCATGTTATTTATAATTTTCTTAAATTTTCCGGATTACCGCCACCTGCTTCGTTGTCATCAGTCGCCAGCCGCTGATTCCTTGCTGCAGTAATAGCTGCTAAGCGCGGCAAGCACAGCTCCCTGTCCCCAGGGATAGTGGCCGTAGGTCTGGTAATGTACACCGAAGTCATCGCAGGAACTGAGAGCAGAACCTACTTTTCCGGCAATAATGCTTTTTTCCATAATATCTATAGACGGCTGAAGATAGTCAAAGGAGCTGTCCGGCCTTGCGCACCCTACATTATTCAAAAACTCTGACGGGTTATCTTCAAAGTTTTTTCTAATCCCATTCAAAAGTCCGTAGGTGATCATCCCTGTTGCAGAGGTATCAAGCGGCCCCTCAACAGCCTGAATCTGCCAGGCAAAGCCTCCGTTCCTGCGCTGATATGACACAAGTGTCTCAGAAAGATTATTATACCACAGCTTTAGCTCATTATCTAAAGAGCCCGGAAGTTTTTCTGAAGGCACACCTTCCATTGACTGATGCTTTCTTTCAGTGCTGCATCTTACATATTCCGACAGCCCCATGATCAGCCAGCCTGCAGCTCTTCCCCAGGAAAGAACTCCCTTTTTTACAACCTCAAATCCGGGATCAGTTTTTTGACCATCATCACCTGTCTGCTTATTTACACTCATGTCATTTTGTATATGAGTATCTCTTTTCCTATCTGACAGTGCATAGCCGTGATATGGGAGCCGGCTTCTTTCATCACATCCGTATCTCTTAAATGCAGCAAGCTCCTCACCTGCAAGCTCCAGGGCCTTTGGCACCCCAAAGACACTGCCGTAGAGCGACAAAAAAACGCTCGTCTGACCTATCCCGTCTGCAAAGACGTTACTGCCGCTCCTTTCCGCATTGTAGGCAATTGCCCCCGATCTCTCACGAGGGGCTTTAATGAGGTAAGCGTAAATCTTGTCCGCTGCCTGCCGGCACAGATCCTTAAGCTCATCATCAAGTGTTTTCTGTTCATATAGCTTAATCAGTGCTGCTCCCGCCAGTGCGTCGTCAATGTAGTCAATCCTCTCCCCGTATCCCTCTTTCCAAAGACGGACATGTTTCTTTACTGCACTGTCGATTTCGCTGATTAGTTTCAAAGCCTTGTCGTTTTCTCCAAAGAAGCCACTGCTTCCAATGTTATTCCCGGACCCGGAAGTATCATGCTTCCCGCTCAGACTCTTACCGCATACCGCCTCATCATTATCATCAGCTTCCGGCAGACCACCAAGAATCAGCTCCCGTGCCTGCACAAGCCCCAGCATCAGCATTCCTGCCGGCCAGAACATCGGGTCCTTAGTCCTGACGGATCTCCCCAAAGCGCTCTTTGCCAGATCCTTTACCTGTTCCTTTAAAGAAACCTTCATTATGCTGTTTAGTTCACTGACTGTCTCACTTACGAGATCATAGAATCTGTCTTTGTCCATCAGGTTTTCCCAAGCTTCTTACTGATCGTCCCGTAGAGGTACTTAAACTCCTCGGTCCTTCCGTACAGGGCGAGATATACTCCGTTGAAGATAACTGTTATTATGACTGCCATAAGCACAAAGTTAATGATGTTAAGCTGTGCCAAAAGCTTTGAGCTTATGAACTGACAGCAAAAAAGCACCGCAATGAGACTGACCAGATACTTCGCGGTATCAACGAAGTACCCAAGTGCATTCCTGTCAAAGCAGGTTCTGTAGATAATGACGGGCTTTGTAATATTGGCTATCAGCCCCGAAACGATCGTTCCGATATAAACACCTGTGATACCCAGCGGAGTCTGAACAAGCCATATGGAAATGATAAGGTTCACCGCTCCCTGGATAAGTGCAAGATATTTGTCCGGCTCAAAAACTCCTGCAGCCGTCTTGTAGTTGGACAGCACGATCCTGTCCCCCTTGAAATAGTAATCGATCAGAATACAGTAAACCGCTGCTGACGAAAGAATCCAGGCATCTCCCAGCCACAGCCTTATGAGCGGAGTCAGAAGTACCATATATCCCACGCAGGAAAAACCATATATCCAGGAGGCAAAGAATCTGTACACCCTGAACATTGCAAACTGCTTTTCCTTCGACTCTGTGGCAATAAGATTACCAAAGCTTGAAATAACGGAGTTGAAGATGATATTGACAAAGTTGGATACCGAATTGATGACAAGGTTGTAGTTATCCACAACTCCCGCCATCGCAACCTCGATAAAGGATGAGATAATGATCGCATCTGTCTGCAGCCTCGCCACATCCCCAACCTTGTGAAATACCAGCGCCTTGGTCTTACTCCATACCTCGTCCGTAGCCTCCTTCGACAATGGCTCAACATCCTTCTCCTTAAGATACGGATAGAGCCTGTCCAGGTAACGTGAGACATATACTTTCTGAATCAGCTGTATGGCTGCATCCGAAAGAAGATACAGATAAAAATTCTTTGTCAGTACAACTACCAGAATCTGTACAAAGACCACACAGACCTTCGTTATAGTATTAATATTGGTCTGTATATAGTTCTTCTGTTCAGCGTTTACAAGGCTGTACTTGTAGGCAACGAAGTAGCTGCTGACTGTATTAAACAAAAATATCAGATAGTAGAGCGTCAGATCCCTGACAGTAATATCCCCGGGCTCTTTGACCAGGTATTTCAGAAAAGGAGCAAGAGCAAGTCCCATGGCAGCCACGACACATGCGATTGCGTGATAAGCCTTTCTGTACATCTGCATGTAGGATTTTATGGTCTCTTTTTCTCCTCTTGCGACAGGTCCGTAGAGGCTGAAATTCAGCGCCGTCCCAATCCCCAGCTCTGCCATATTAAGCAGGGACAAAATATTGCTGTAAAGACTGTTTACACCAAGCAGCTGTTCACTGAGGTATCTGATAAATATGGTACGCAGAATAAAGGACATGACTGCCGTAGCAATCTGTCCCACATATCCAAAGGCTATATTCCTTGTCGCCGACTGAACACGTCCCATAAATCAGCCTTTCAAAAAAATCCGGAGCATAAATCCATCATATGAGTCACCACATATCAGATGATAGAGCCCTTTTCATCCATGAGGATCCAACCCTTCCAGTAATCATGCATAATGTCGGGATCGACAGGCTGATTGTTGCGCATCCTGTAGGTCCTTATCACCTCTTTGTCATCGCGCCTGTTGAGACGTGCTCCCCAGAAGCTGAAGGTGGAATTTGCGCAGATATTCCCCCTGCAATGGCTCATGAGCATCAGATCCTGAACACTGTTCTTGCCCACATTCCAGTCGACAATTGTGTATTTGGACTCGTCGCTGTACCTGTTTCTTGCATACTCATGATCACTTGTAAAGATATAAAAATGAGTGTCCGGATTCCTGCAAAGGAAATAGTTCATGGCACTCTCGTAATACTCCTCTGTCGCAATATTTCCCAACATTTCAAAATTAGGAGGATCAAGGTAATCACCCCTGCGTATATGCACGCTCACAGAAGGTTCCTTGTCCATCTTGTCCGCAAGTGTCATATTCCTTGTCTGAAGCAGCTCATCAGGATGCTCAGGAAAGACAAACTTTTCCTTTAGTAATCCCATGTAGTCCTCATAATACTTCTGACAGGCAAAATATCCGTTTATATACATGTCATCAAATTCAAATATTTCCGAATGATACATGTTTTTTTCGATAAATACCCTCGGATTTTCATTGTCACGGATCCCCAGACCCTTTGCAAGCTTTCCAAACAGCTTCTGAAGAGCATTCCTCTTGAGAAAATAATCACGCTCCTCATCTGTGCACTCTTCAAAATCTGCATTTTTAAATATCGAAAGCTCAAACTCTCTGGGAGCCAGCATATTTTTCTGAACCTTCGGATCAAACCAGGAAAGATCCAGCTTTACATCCTTACCCATTTCACGGAGCTTCGTATAAACAGCGTATTGCTGCATCTGGTTTCCAAGTCCCCCCGCAATCTTAACAATCAGCATAGCTCTCAATCCTCAAAACTTCCATTCCTCATGATCCACTCATAGCCATTGATGAGGGCCTGTGAGTCCTCCATCTCCTGAACAGGAAATACATAGTGTTCATGGCTTCCGAAAAGATCTCTGGCAATTCCCCTGCTCTTTACGGAATAGCCGATGACAATAGTCTTTACCCTGCTGCTGTAGGCTGCTATTGTGCTGTGGGTTCTTGCCCCCACAAAGAAGCTGCACTTGGAGATATAGCCCTTTAGTATCTCAGCAGGCTTATCATCCAGCAAAATGACTCTTCCGGTGTCCCTGAACTCCTCATAAAACTCCCCAAGCGGTTCCCTGTCGTCATTACTGCTCCAGACAACATGCGGTACAAGCATAACGTTCTGATCTGTGTTTTCAAGAATATATCTTATGAACTTCCTGTAGCTTTCCCTGACAAGCTTTTGATTCTTTGCAAGCTTAAGCACCATGGGACTTAAATTGATCCCTACAACCTTGCCCTCGGTGAAGCCTGATGGCAAATTAACATCACCTGTTATCAGTTCAAAAGCCGGATCCTTTTGAAGCCTTACTCTTTCAAGGGGAACACCCGCCTCAAGCACAGCATTATAGGTTATTGATTCTCTGGCATATATCCGGTCATAATTCAAAAGATCCTGGACGAGATTCATACTTTTAAGTGACGCCGGCTCTATCGAACAACCCCAGAGTACAGTTTCAAACCCCCTGTTCTTAAATAGTGTATGGGCGAGTATAAGATCGGACTGCATTTCGGGATAACAGTAGTTATCTCCGCCTATCGACATCGCAAGCGGCTTTTTTCCAATCCCCAATTCATAATTGGTGCCTGCGATCTTAAGATCATAGAGTCGCAGGACATTCCTGAATCTGTATCTCAAAAAGGATTCTCTGTCACCCGACAGCTTCCTGTATACATACAAAACGACATGCTCCAGGAATCTTTTGTCGATATGTCTCTCCTCGACTATGGTGCAGAGCCCCTCCTTCTCCAGTTCTCCAAGCTTGTACCTTCTGTCCTCCGCTACACTGTTTGTTGCAAGGATAACAGGAAGCAGTACGTTTCCGCCGGTCTTCTCGCGCTCTTCCCGAATCATCCTTATCGTTGTATCCGCAATTGCCTCACAGCCGTGATTGCCTGATCCGGCGTGCATATACAGTATTACAGGTCTGTTAAAATCCAAACTCATCTTCTAAAATCCTCGTCGCAAAAACCCATTCCAAAACACTAAATATGGGGCTTATTTTCTGCTATTGCTCTGAAACGCTCATGCTGCTTCAGATGAAAATCAGACGTCCGTCCTTATGACTCATTTTACGCTCTTGTGAGAACCGTACAGCTTAAGGTACAGATTACTGTTTAATCCGAATACAATAGTCTTTATCTTGTGGCCGAAAGGAAGAGAGGCAAAGGCTCCCTGCGTCTTTAATGCATGTTTTATCTGAGCCTTGACCTCAGAAATGGCCCTTTTCCTTAGATCCGGATCTATTTCGCTCTCATCCATTACTGCAATCTTACCGGCAACCAGAAATGCCGTCATCACCTGACTTGCAGCGACGCTGACAAAAGCATATTTTGAGAGGTTCCTTCCGTATGGAAGAAGCTTCTCCTGTGCAATCCTCCAGCACTTTAACTCATCAAGGTAGCTCTCTCTGAAGGCTCCCTTCATGGCTCCCTGCCCGTTTTCCCTGTACACATAATCACCGGAATAGATGCCCTTTATAGTATGCTTCTTTCCCTGAAGAAGAGCAAAGTCCAGCAAAAAAATCAGGTCCTCGCCGATGGACAGCTCCTCTGAAAACCGCACCCTGTTATCCCTTATGATATCGCCCGAAAACAGCTTTCCCCAGACATGAGTGTTCCTGTTCAAAACAGAGTTTTCAATATAAAAAAATCCGCTGACCCTGTTCTGCGATTTAAAACTGTCCGTCTCATCAACCAGAGCTGTCTCATTATCAGCCTCATCCAGAAGCCTCTTCAGAAACCCGTCCTTTACTATATCATCCGAATCAACAAAGACAAGATACTTTCCCCCGGCCTCGTCAATCCCGGCGTTCCGTGCATGAGAAACTCCATGGTTTTTGGTATGAACTACCCTGACCCGTCCTCCGGTCTCTTTCGAATCATCTGTTTTTTTAACATAACAGGCGAATCTGCGCTCATCCTCGTAGGCCAGCTTGTCACATATCTCTCCGGACCCATCCGTAGAACCATCATCCACAAGAATGACCTCAATCTGCTCAGGGGCAATCTCCCTCTGCTCCAGACAAGACCTTACACATTCCCTGACCGTATCCTTACTCTGATACACCGGAATTATTACGCTGACAACAATATCTTCCCTCTTGCTCATTAACACTCATCCATTCACAAAAACTATTCCACATGTATCAATCAATACTTATCCCATTCCTCGCGGTCCACTCCGATTACATAATCCAGTTTATAATGCTCACTGTATGTCATGTTTATCCAGTTGAACTTGTCCTCACATATATCGGAGACATATGCCATTGAAAACCGGCTCTCCCAAAGAGGTCTCAGCATAGGCGCTTCCACAACCATCTCCTCGCCCTTTGCTGCCTCAGCCAGATATGCATCCCTCTCGTCAAATTCTCTCTTTATCCTCGCAAGATTTGCTCCCTCCTCAACATAAGTCAGGACAAAAATAATACTGAGAATCGCAACAAGGCTGGTGGCGATTATCTGAACCAGGTCCTCCCTGAAGCCTTCGTTGACCATAAACCCAAAGCCGGCCGCTATTCCCGTCATAAGAAACAGACCCGCACCGTAGTAAGTACGAAGCTGTGATTCCGGCACAGCGATCAGCGCATAGCAGGTAGCCAGGAACATAAGCCCGAACAGCAGCATACCCCGGGCAGAGTCTATAAACTTTGAAAAGGTTCCCGTTCTGTAAAAAATAGCTATTGCTATCACAATAAAGACAAGTAAACTTACCAGATAATAGTCCTTAATATTGAGTGTTATCTTAAGGAATCGTGCCATGATTGCCATTATACCGGTATGCTCTTCTTCAGCTCCTTCTGCTCTTGCTCCGTTTCCGGGAGAGAGTATCATTATGGCAAAGCCTGTCAGATTTCCTATAAGTCCTGCGTACATCCACGGGCTGACTGACTTAAAGTCTTTTTTCTCCCTGAATTTATAAAATAACATCAGCATCGAAAAAAATATCACCCCGCCTGATGAGTTTTCATTGCACCAGCCGGATAATACCCCAAGTATTGTCATGAGCGCTATTACCCCTGCGCCGCTTTTGTTGTCATCCCTTGCAAAGATTCTGAAAACAGTTATGTAGGTCATCATGATGGCACCCGTAAACAGATAGTTGCAGGCACCTGTCTCCCAGAAAACAGTATTGCTTATTGCCGGATCAAAGAGCCACATCAGGATAACAATCGCCTGATACACTCTAAGATCATACTTTTTTCTGTGAAAGACATTCAAATATATCAGGATTGAGATTAAAACAAATACTATCGAAGCAGCTACATTAAATATCGCCTTGTTTCCTGTATAAAGAAACATCCTGAGAATAATATGGGCAATATTTCTGCCGCTGTGATTTATGTAATGATCAAACTCCTGGGCGAAAAGATCAAAAAAGCTCGTCGCCTCAGCAACTATATCGCCATATATAATATCATCAGTCATGTTTGGAGTGAGGAACTCATATATCATTACCATAAAAAAATTTGCTGCTATAAGTATATAGAACAGCATTTTTCTAAGCTTTTCAGACATTTGTATTAACCTCTTTAATCTCAGCCTCAGCTGTCATCTTTCTGATAAACTCAGCCAGATAAGCCCCTGCGATGATCAGAAAAAAATCCCTCCCAATATACCTTGTCACAAAGGTGGCCTCCACAATAGTGTACAGTGACACCGAAAAGACCAGAAGCACTGTCCATATATCTCTCCTCATGTAGCAGACATAGATCACAGCAAGAATTGCAAGTCCAATAACTACAGTTGGTATTATTCCGTACCAGTAAAAAAGTCTGTTCCACCCCATATCGAAATAGCCATCGCTCCCGGGCAGTGCAAAGAGCTTCCAGTTGCTAAGCATACCGCCGTGGGCGTCTACTCCATAGTAAAGATTACTGAGGCGCTGGTTAAGCTTATCATCAAGCCCCCAGTAAAACGAGGGTGCCGGTATTCCTCCTCCGGTGTACGCATTTTCAGCAAAGCCGGCGGCAAGAACTGCAAACAGCATACAGAAAACCGGTGAAAATATGCTCTCCAGTATGTACGATATCCTGACACCTGATATTTTCGGAACAATCCTCAGCGCATATGTAAATACAAGCGTTATTGCAATTACCGCAAGACCGGTTCTTGACCTGGTTATTACAGCAGCAGAAATTGCAAGAAAGGTTACAAATGCATGAGAGAGTATTCCGCTTTTTTTCCCATATATCCAGATCCACATTAAAAGCAAAGCAAATACAGAGCCCAGAAGTGTATTTGGATGTCCAAACCCAAACACAAATCTTCTCTCACTTGAAGAGCCTCTTCCGAAATCCTCAACCAGAACAACCTCTCCCAATATACCAAATACTGAGAGGAGCATTATAATGGCAAATCCGGCAGCACTTATATAAAAGACATATTTCATAGCCTTCGTTGTGTCAATATCTCTGGCAGCCATCATAAAAGCAGCCACTCTTAAGAGATCATTCTTCCCGGACAGCTTGTAGCACAGGAGAGAAAAAGCCAAAACCGCAAAAACTATAATCCATTCCTTTTTATTTCTCTCCTTCAAAAAAGCCGCGGCGATCGTCAGCAGGAAGGTAACACGAAAAACATAGCTCTCGATGAAAAATGGATAATTGCTTTTTTCCACTATCATCACGAGCAGCTCAATGGTCAGCGCAATGTAAAAGAGCACCTCAGATATCTTTTTTCTGTTTTCAGCCGTAATAAGTTCTTTCATTAGTATGCCGGATGTTATCTTCGAACAGCTTTTAGTATTTTCTTTACATGCATCTTTATGTTATAAATAACAACAGCTTTTGTAACTGCAATAAAATGATCATCCCTGATCTGAAGCGAGTGGATATGAACGCTCTCCTCAGGAGCCCATGCCGGAAGATCATTTTTGTAATGCCTGCAGTAAAACGGATCGGTTGTTATATTCCTGTACTTTACGATTTTTCTGCTTATAGAAAGATCTGAATAGATCAGCCTCGCTATCACTATCGAGCAGGTAAGAGCCTTCCTCTCCGTGATTTTTTTTACATAATCAGGATTATTCCATCCGCCAGATATTTTATCAACCATTTCCCAGACCACCTTCTGGGAGTCAAGATAAAAGTCACTGAAGGTGAAGGAAATGCTTTCTCCCGTTCTTCTGTAGTAATAAAGGGTCTCTTTAAGGTAAATAATACCCCGCGCCCTGTCAAGGTACTGCACTGTCTGATACAGATCCTCACCAAAACAGAGGAACAGATGCTCCTCTCCAAGGTAAGCCATCTCTCTCCTTATGCATTTAGTCCACATTGCATTGAGAGAATCGCCCACACAGAGAACATCATAGAAGGCTCTTTTTTCATCACCTCTGTAAACCTTCTTGGGCTCAAAAGGATATGAGAACAGTATCCTTTCCCTGTCGTCCAGATCAGCGGTGTCATAAAAAATAACATCCGCTTCGCATCCATTCCGGTCTGCAGCTATAGTCCACGGATAAAGAACCTTAAGCATATCAGGAGCAAGGATATCATCAGCATCAAGAGCAATGATCCAGTCTCCTTTCGCAGCCCTGATTCCTACCTGTTTGGCGCTGTATGTTCCGATAGCTCCCTTGTGTATGACCCTGACCCTTTTGTCACGGGCCTCATAGGAATCACATATCTGTCCTGTCCTGTCGCTTGAACCGTTTTCAACCACAATGACTTCAAAAATTTCACTGTCCCTGCAATCAAAACAGGTATTTAAATTCAGAGCTGAATCAAGAGCCTCTTTTATATACTTCTCGCCATTTCGCACGTTGATGATAACAGAAAAAAGCATCAGCTCTGCTCCTTATTCATGCTCTGCCTAATGGTTCTTCCTATCTTTGAAACTGCCTTTCTTGCAAATCTTCCGGCAGTAATATCCAGCTTGTGATAAATCTTCTGTGGCACGGTTATCCTTCCCAGCACAAAATACCAGTACTCTGAGAGATGATCCCTTAAATATTTTGGATATGTGTCATCAATCTCAACCCTCTCGAATCTGGCATTCCTTCCGAAAATATCCCTGCCAAGGATCAGATTATCCATAGTCTCAAGAAGGATTTCCTTTTCATTGTAATTCTGATGGGCTGCCGCTTTTGTCTTAACCCCGATCCTCTCCATCGGATCAGTTTCGTGATGGCCGCCCATATATCCAAAGTGCCAGCCGCCATCAGCTACCCGCACGCTTCTTGGATCGTCAACAGGAATCAGATCCCTAAGCCTCACCATGCCTTCCTTTGGAATATTCTTTATACTGCATACCTTAGTACCAAGCCACAGCCTTTTTTCCTGAGGTATCTCCGGGAACTCCCCTGTGATTGACAAAAGCTTCCCACTCTTTTCCTCATTATTTACATAGACATAAAAATTTCTCTGGGCAAAATGATATACCTTTTCTTTATCAAAATTGTCGATTACTTTCTGAAGAGTCTCGGGGCACGGTATCTCATCAGCATCGCTGAAGATGATTATATCATCTTCGGTTGCATCCCCAAGCCCTTCAATAAGCCTGTTCTTCTGAAAATAGTCCCTCTCAAAGGTATCTACCCCTTCAATCGGTGTATCATCAACAACGATATGGGTTATCTTCGGAAGAAACCTTTCAAACATCTCCCTGTTTTTTTCAAAGATGAGCTCCTTTGGCTCCCCCGAGAATGTAACGGTGGACTCCTCAATGATGAACCTGTCAACATAAGGATCCATAATGTTCAGCCTTATCTTCAATATATCAAGTTCGTTAAAAAAAGGTATGCAGTCATATACCATTAAAAAGCTCCTTCTGTCACACAATGCCGTGCTCTGACTTCCATTTATCTGTCCTTCTCCAAAAAAGAAGCGGCCTTACTGCCATCTTGAATCTCTTCCACGGACTGTAAAACCTTGGATATCCCGCATTCTCTCCCCACCACTTATGAAAAATGAATGGCTCGATTCCTCTGTTCTCCGCAAGCGGATGCTCCCTTCCAAACCTTATCGCAAGCTCAAAGGGTGCCCACTTTAGCCCATGCTCCTCCATGATGTTTTTGGAGTGACAGCATATAAAAATATCCTCGTTGTAAAACCCGTCATCAACCCTCTCCCATTTGAGGTTGTGCTCTGACGGAAACTCAAGAAGCCTCTTTGACCTCAGAGAGACACTGTTTCCCACCCTGCAGATGTTGCCCTTGCTGTCCCTGTAGGCGTAGTCGTTCTTGGGAAGAGGCCATGGCGATCCAACATAGTCGTACTTCAGAAACTCATCAGACCAGTTCTCAGGATGAATAACAAATCCATCTGCATGGACCAAAAGACAAAAATCAGTTTTTATGTGATCCTTCAGTTCATACACCATCTTGTAATTAAATGCATCTATACTATCAAGCCTGGTGGTACGACTGAACCTTATATCCTTCGGCAGGTAAAAGGGTCTTTTGTCAGAAACAAGCACCGCATCTCCAAAATCAATCCCGCGCATGCTGTATTTCATGGCCCTGACTGTCTCGTATACATTTACACTTGTCATTGCTACCAGTGTGACATTTGGCAGCCGGATCTTTCCTTGCTTAGTCATTTCTATCCTTTATCAAACACAGAATGCAGAATCCACCAGACAGGCTTTTGGACGCATCTGCCCGCAAAGTCCACCGGCTCAGGCATGCGTTATCTTTATAAGCCCGCTCTCACGCTCAATCTTGCGCCAGATCTTCTTACCCATGTACCTGGCATAGACAAATTTTACTCTGAGTCTCTGGAGCAATTCCATGATGCCTGTCTGTCTCTGATTGATATTCCTGTACTTCTTTGATTTTTTCTTATATTTCTGAAGCTCCTTGCGACACTGCTCAGGTGTAAAGAGTCTTCCCTTTCTGTCCATGTAGTGGAAGCAGCTGTAAATATTCTGCTCAGATGCCCAGTACCCGTCGGACACATTGTGCCTTGCCCAGTACTTGGGGGCAATCGCAAACTTAAGCTCATCGCTTGTCATCGCCGGAAAGACTGCAAAGGATGAGTTGGATAACAGCAGATACCTGGCATTTTTGATTGTGACATAGTCCTTGCCAATATCATTGGTTACTGCCTTTACCTCAGGCAGGATCTTGTATGCAGCCTCCACATCATCAGTAACGGCCATAAATTCCATGTCGGGTCTTATCTTTCTCATCTGCCTGATGCCGTGCACCCAGTAGCTTCTGTCAAGCCAAAGCTCCGGAGAATCCGAGTAGTCACCGCACCTTAGGTGTATGATACAAAGATTGTCTCTGGTGAATTCCTTGGAGTCATACTCCGGCTTCACTTTGAGCCAGTCCTTTAGCTTATCCTTATATTTTGCAAAATAGGCCTCAGCCTGGAGATTGCCATATAAAAGCGTGCCATCCGTAATCTTTTTAAACTTCGGATCCACACCGCTCACATAGGCTCCGTGTGTCATATCATGCCTGGAGTTTCCAAGATACAGCCTGTTGTCGTGATCCTCGAATATCTTAAATTTTCCTTTGTCACTCTCCGGTATCTCTTTGCCCAGATCTATATCCATGAAATACATGCCGGTCTTGGAATGCATATTGTTAGCAAGAGCCTTGGGATTGCAAATCCCGAACTCATACCCTTTCTCCTCAGCCAGCGCCCTTACTGCAACGTACCAGAAGAGCTGGTTGCCAAGACCAAATCCGTGTAAAAACTCTGTTCCTATCATAATTCCCCCGTAAATCTAGTGTATTATCGTCCTGCCCTCCAGAGTTGTCCTGTTTATCTTCTCATCCCTGACCTCATAGATGACATCGCACTTCTCAATGGTATTGAGCCTGTGCGCAATTATGACCATTGTCTTTTTACCATGGAAGCTGTTGACTGCCTCCATGACGGCTGCCTCTGTCTCATTATCAAGGGCACTTGTAGCCTCATCAAACACGAGAATCTCCGGATTGTGATAGAGCGCTCTTGCAATACCTATCCTCTGCCTCTGTCCTCCGGAAAGTCTGACGCCTCTGTCACCTATAGTGGTATCCAGGCCCTCAGGAAGGGTCCTCACAAATTCTGCAAGCTGGGCCTCCTCCATGACCTCCCATATCCTGTCATCGTCTATCTCATCTGCGTCAATACCAAATGCAATATTCTCCCTGATGGACTCATCCACCAGGTAGATTGACTGCGGGATGTATCCTATCTGTGAAAGCCAGGAGTCATAATTGGAAAAAATGTTGCTGCCGTCACAGAGAATCTCTCCCTTCTGGACATGCAGCAGTCCCAGAAGAATATCCACTATCGTCGATTTGCCCGCACCGGAGGGTCCCATTATCCCCACCGACTGACCCTTTTTGACAGTCATGTTGGCATCAGTGAAGATGTTCTGTTCCGAATCCGGATATGCAAAGGTAATATTCCTCAAGGTGATCTCGTTTTCCAGATGAAGTGCTGGGCCGGCAATCTTAGCCCTCTCGGCTCTCATTGCCTTATTGCTCTTCATCGACTCCGTGAGGTTGGCATACACAAAGTCAAGACTATACTGATTGTAGGCTATGGTAGTTATGTAGGTATTGATACGATTTGCGGAAGGCATGATCCTGACTGCGGCAACACCGAAAGCGGTGAGCTGCGGAAGCAGCTCTGTTGCATCTCCGCCTCCTGCAATATATATAAGAACATACAAAAGGACCACTGCCATAAACACAGTCTCTATCATGAGCCTTGGCACGCTGTTCAGTACCGCATAGTTTCTGTCTATATCAGCGCCTATCCTGCCCTGCTCATAGTAGTTCCTGATAAAGAAATCCTGCCTGTTGAGAACCTTCACATCCTTGAGGCCATAGATGGCCTGAAGCCTCCATTTGGCTATCCTTGACTGCGTCTGCTGATTTTGTCGTCCAATGTCATTGAGCCTTGGCTTTAACATCTTTGTACTTATCACTGTTAAAATGATAAGAACAATGATAATCAGAAGTGTCATCTGCCAGTTCACAAAAAGAAGCACTGCTCCGAGGCATACAGAGACCACCAGCTCCGTTGTAAGCTGCAGAAGTGACAGCATAAGCGTAAATGTCTTTGGAATATCGCTGTCAGTTATCCTGAACACAGTCGGGATATCAGCCCCAAGGTAATCCTCGTAGGGCCTGTTCAGAAACTCCCTCATGACCCTGCTTATCATGTCATTTCTTGCCCGCGAGATAAAGGTGTTCTGTCTGTAAATCAAAAACAGCAGGTAGGCGTTCTTTATCACAAACAGAAGTATCATCGTCAGTAACAGAACACATGCCAGCCTCACATCATCGTCGAGCCCAAGCGCATTAACTATCGACTGCACCTGAGGATACCTGGCAATGTTTCTGTGAAGCGATTCGGGGTCAAGTATAACCGACACCACCGGAAGCATCATTGAAACACCCAGCGTCTCAAAAACGCCACCAATCAGTATAAGGACAGCCAGCAGAGCCAGCTGTCCCTTTTGCTTCTTGTCAAATATATAATTTAGCTTTTTTAAGAGACTGACTTTTCCAGTATTCTCCATGCCTTATACATCCACCTTTGTCATTCTCTCAGTATATATATCGTCCATCTTCCTGAAGTTTATCCATTTTGCAGGAGCTATGACAAGTTTCTCAGGCGAGTCGTTGATCCATACAGACCACCAGGAAAAAGAACTGTTTGCCATGATGTGGTGCTTGCACTTGCTCATCAGTATCATATCGGCGACATCCGTGTTCTCACCCTCTTCAAGCTCCACAGTGATGAAATTGTGACCCTTGAAATGATTTCTGCACCACTGCTTGTCATCTGTAAAGATAAAGAAAACCGCATTGGGGTGCTGTTCCCTTACCATCTTTATGGCATTCTTGTAATATTTCTCAGTACACAGATTGTGAATTGCAATGTGCTCCTTGTCCATGTAGTCTGTTCTTCTCACATGGATGCTGACTGATTCACAGCACTCAATCTGCTGCAGTGTTGACCAGCTCACAGAGTCCTTCATGATCTCCTGGGGACGCATACCAAAGACTTCCTGTATTTCAGCGATTACCTCCGGTGACTGAAAATACTTCTCAGACTGCCAGTAGCCCACCAGATATGCTGTATCGAGCTCGAGTATCTTTGGATCAAAAATTCCTTCTGTCTCATTTATCTCATTGGTCCTTCTTCCCGTGAGCTTCCTTCTGATACGGCTGAAGATATCCATCTTGGAATCGGTTATGTTGATGACCTCTTCTTCTGTCGCCCGCTCATATTCTATTCCAAAACGGTTTAAGACCGGAACCCTGAGCTTGTCATGAACAAAGCCCGTCTTATCATCGATCTTTACCTCTTTACCCCTGTGTAATAGTTCTCTGTAAAGCGCGTACTGGAACATCTGATTCCCCAGTCCGCCCTTAAGCTGAATGATTATCATATCTCCTCCGTAGAAGCAGGATAAACTAAAAATGAAAAAATCCCTCATACATTATACATTAGATGGCCTGCCAGTACAAACACTTTCCGTTGTGACGGTTACAATTCAGCTGCCAGCCGCGCAAAAAAAGCCAGAGCGCATGTATGGCTGCCCGGGGGACGCTCTCGCTCAGTGAAAAGCGTAGCGGTACTAAGCGCCCAAAGGACGTGCGCTAAGTGCCGACGTTTTTCAATGCCCTCCGGCTCAGCCATACAGGCGCTCTGGCCTCTTCTGGCCCGGCTGGCAGCTGAATTGTAACCTGATCACTTCCTGCCCGGGCATTCTGTTTCGTACCAGTGCAGGAAGACTAAGATGTACCAGATCTGGATGCGGTAGTGGCCGCGGTCAGTGAAATCATGCCAGATTTTTTCCACCACGTCGGGGTTTAAAAGACCTGCTGCTTCTATTTTTTTGCGGTCAAGGAGTGACTCTGCCCATTCGCGGAGGTCACTGGTTAAGAGCCATCCGGAGATGGGAATGGAAAAACCTTTTTTGGGGCGGTCCATTATTTCTTTGGGAACATGTCTGTAGAGAACATCGCGGAGAACCTGCTTGCCGGTGCTGCCATCCCTCAGGTATTCAATGGGAAGTGTCCAGGCGAATTCCACTACGTCCCTGTCAAGCATGGGGACTCTGGTTTCAAGGGACACAGCCATGGCTGTCCTGTCCACCTTGACAAGAATGTCGTCAGGGTGGTACATAAGCATATCCATGAGCATCACCTCATGATTGACCTCCCCCAGGAAATCTGAAGGAAGATCCATACACCTGTACATGGAATCTCCCCTTTTTAAAGCTATTTTACCTGCAATCGGATCATCCTCGTGTTCCATTCTGTGAAGCTCATAGGGACTCCTGGCCCCCAGGTACACGCTCTGAAGGTATCTAACTTCACTTTTCGACAGAGGTGTCCGCAAGAGACATTCACTCGCAGCCTTCCTCAAGGGATAGGGGATGTTTTTGATCTTATTCCATACCCTGCTTACCGACTCATAAGACCTGTAGCCGCAAAAAAGCTCGTCACCGCCATCTCCCGAAAGCGAAACAGTAACGTATTGCCTTGTCATCCTGCTGACAAGATATGTTGGAATCTGGGATGAATCAGCAAAGGGCTCGCCAAACATGAAGGGAAGCTTAGGTATCACATCCATGGCATCCTTTTCTGAAATATAGATCTCCGTGTGATCTGTCCCGAGGTGCTGCGCAATCTCTTTTGCATATACCGCCTCGTTGAACTTTTTATCCTCCATCCCGATTGTAAATGTCTTAACTTTTCCCGGGGATATGGACTGCATAAGTGACACTACTGTCGAGCTGTCAATACCTGCTGACAAAAATGCCCCCAGAGGAACATCTGCGATCATCTGTCCCCTTACAGACTCTGTGAGGAGCCTTTCCAACTCATCTGCTGCTTCCTGCCTGCTGCCGGTAAAGAGATTCTTCTGTCCCTTTCTTGCAGCATTTTTCATGGACCAGTAGGTAGTCTCCTTTTTCTTCAGTGTCTTGACATCTACGGTCAGTATCTTCCCCGGCTCAAGCTTATATATATTCCTGTATATGGAATAGGGAGCCGGAATATAGCCCTCCTTAAAATATATATCAAGAACATCGCTGTTTATCTCATTGTCGAATCCATCCAGGACAGACAGACATCCTATATCTGAGGCAAATGCAAAGGCGCCGCATACAGTCCCATAGTACAGCGGCTTCTCTCCGACTCTGTCCCGCGCCAGGGTAACAGTGCCCTCCTCTGAATCATAAACAGCGAAGGCAAACATGCCCTTGCACAGCGACAGAGCCTTGCTTACACCATATCTTTCCACAGCCTCAAGAAGAACCTCGGTGTCTGAGGTGCTGCGAAACCGCAGCGTACCATCGCTGTCCCTGATCAGCCTCTTCCTTACATCTGCCGCATTGTAGATCTCTCCGTTGTAGACCATTACGCTCCTGCCGCTGGCAGATACAAATGGCTGGGCACCGTTTTTTGAAAGATCCACAATAGCAAGGCGCCTGTGTCCAAGCGCCACTCTGCCGTCTTCACTTATATAAACACCACCGTCATCCGGGCCTCTGTGCAGCATCCTGTCATTCATTCTGCCGATCTGTTCTGCCATGTCCCCTCTGTAACCGATAAGTCCGTCAATTCCACACATGTTTTCAACCTGTTATCCTGTCGAAGTATTCCTTCCACTTTGCGTTTGCAACTTCCGGTGCGAATCTCTCCCGGATCCTGACAGCATTGCTGCCGATCCTCTCCCGCAGTTCATCATCCTCAATCAGGCGTCTGATGGAGGACGCGATGGCGTCCCTGTCTCTCACGGGAACCAGAAGTCCGTTCTCACCATCCCGGATCAGATCCCTCGGGCCGCCGCAGGGGCAGTCCGTTGATATACAGGCAAGTCCGAGAGACATCGCCTCGATCAGGGAATTCGGCATGCCCTCATGGTCTGATGCGAGCACAAATATCCTTGCCTTCTCGATGTGCTGAGCCACATCCGTCACATTCCCTCTGAAGATCACCCTGTCGTCTATCCCAAGCTGAGCAGCAAGGTTCAAGAGCTTTTTCTTCTCGGGACCGTCACCGTAAAAGACGAGTGAATAATCCCTGTAATCCCTATCTGTAGCCTTCTTAAAAGCCTCCATGACCATTGCGTGATTCTTGTTCTCGTGGAACCTGGCAACCATCACAACCCTCTTCTCTTTTTCTCCCGGGTACCTCTT
>JAILJR010000247.1 GCA_024694565.1 Butyrivibrio sp.
CCGTACTGACAGCCTTTATCGGCAAAAGCATCATGTTCCTGACCGTAAGCAACCGTGAAACGCTTTTTATGCGGTTTACTTCACCGCCCACCTCAGCTTCGTGGATTTGCTGCGCGGGTTTAGCCTCTGCTCCTCCATTGAGGGGCGAAGGACATCTTCTGATATCCCGCTGTATACACCTGCCTTGTATAGAGCTTTAAAAGACTTCTTTACCAGCCTGTCCTCACCGGAGTGAAAGGTCAATATCGCCACCCTCGCGCCCGGGTTTAAGATATCCGGAAGCTTTTCCAGAAAGGAATACAGCACCTCGAATTCACTGTTGACATCAATCCTCAGAGCCTGGAAGACCCTTGCGCAGCTCTTTTTGACGGCATCGCTCCTCTCCTGTTTCGGAACCTTCCAGAGAGAGGCTTCGATCGCCTTCTTAAGTGCTGTCGTGGTATCCATTGGGTCTCCCTTTTTCATCAGGCCAAAGACCTTATCGGAAATCTCATCGGCGTAGGGCTCATCGGAATTTTCTATCAGCATTCCCTTAAATTCATCCCTGGTGATGCTGTGAAGCCTCTCTGCCGCTGACTGGCCGTGCTCAGGGTCGAGCCTGAGGTCCAAGGGCCCGTCAGTCTTGTATGAAAATCCTCTCTTTGGGTCATCTATCTGCATTGAAGACACGCCAAGATCGGCGAGGACAAAATCAAACTTACCCGCTTCCTGCGCTACTTTATCAATATCTGCAAAATTGATGAGCCTGAACCGGAAAAGACTCTCATCAAATCCCGCAGCACGAAGCCTCTCAACAGTCTTTTTCGACTCTATGGGATCCACATCCAGCCCGTAGATGCACCCCTGCCCGTTCAGCTCCTTTAGCATTTCCAACGTATGACCGCCGTAGCCAAGAGTGCAGTCAAGCCCCTTCTCACCGGGCTTTATCTTCAGCACTTCAAGTATCTCTTTTACCATGATTGAGATGTGCATCCCGGCAGGAGTTGAGCCCTTGGAGATAACATGAAGGACCGTTTCCTTATACTTCTCAGGATTCTGCTCCTTATACTTCTCTTCGAACCTCCTCGGATATTTCCCGTCGTAATGGGTTCTTCGCTTATGCTGCTTAAAATCTTCCATGTACCCTCCACAGTTGTGTGTAACACTCATCTATAAACGTATGTTTTTCTGTTTATATCTGACCATACAGGTTTCAATCTATACAGCTCATAACTTACTCCACAACAGTTGCTTCATTTCCGCCAATATCAAGGGCATAAGCTGTCATCAGCCCGGAGTCTTCATGGTCCTGGTCTGCAGGAGCCACGTTTTCTACCACCATAATGTTATCATTCAGCCTCAGCTTGTTGTCACCTTCTCCATCAACAGCAAAAAAGCTCTGTGTTATACCGTCAATATCCTCAAGCTTTCTTTTAACTAATATTGGATTTCCTTCCTCAGAAACTCCCTGGGCAAGCACATAATGATAAGCGGATATTGCCACGACATTGTCAAGCAGGTCATACTGCCCCTCGGCCTTCTGTTTAACAGAGCCGCCATATGAATAGCCGTCAGCATCCTGCCTGAAGACATGGTATGCGTCTGAACCGATCTCTTCAACGGTGTCTGCGTCTTCACTGCCCTGTCCATCGTCAGAAACCTTGCTTACAAATCCGCCGTAAATCGTCAGGATTTTGTTCAGATCAGGCTCGGTGTCTGCGTTAAATACAATGCGCACCGCCGCTTCCTTTTCGGTTGGATTCTTCTCAAGCTCTGATTTCAGGACAAACTGCCAGTCATATTCTCCTATAGGGTACTCCTGACCGGGTGTATAGGTTGCGCCGCTGATTGAAAATCCGTTTATGATACTCGTTTTCTGGTCTGTCACATCAAATACCAGCGTGTTACTGCCAAGAGCATATCTGAAGTCCTTCACCTCTTCTTCTGCACAGATCATGTCCACAGCCAGATATCTCTCATCGCCGTACTCATCATCGTTGCCCTTAAAGTACTGCCTGTGAATTGCAGCTAGCTGAATAGAGCCCGCAGTTTCCATGATATCCATCATCGGGCTTCCGGTGGTATGATCAGGTGCTTTCAGACCCACCTCCTCATAGCTGTCAGCCACCTTAAATGTGAGATAAGTAATCTCCTCAGTCTTTGCATTGAAAAATACCGGCGCGGGCGTTGGAGTCGGTGTCGGGGTTGGCGTCGGGGCAGGCGTCGGGGTTGGCTTCGAGATATTTTTTTGCATCAAAGAACTTAAAACCGGCATTCCTGAAATTATTCCGGTAATAGTCCCCGGAAAGCCTCAGATAGAGCCTCACCTTATTGGTAGGTGACAGGGCATTTACAAGCACGTCACCCTTGTCCATGTCTGACTGACTGCCTGTCTTCCTGGCAGTCTGTATGGCCTTAAAGGCCTTGTCTACGGCTTCCTCATTGTACTCTGCACTCTGAAAAGTGACTGAGCCAGCATTTGCAGCATAAGAAGCGCCTCCAGAAAACGCAGAAAATGTAAGTGCAAATGACATCAAGGCAGCAAGAAACCTAGCATTAATTCTTCTTATGAACATATTCAGTTTCTCCCCCCTCAACTTTTTCAAAGGGGGCAAGGATACCCTTGCCCCCGACATAATAATTATACAAAAAATTTAAACAGAATGCATCCTGTGCACCCCGACTCAGCCTTTCACTTGCTCTGGTCTGCTCCGGCTGACTACTGAAATTATAACGTTTAGTTCCCGGACAGATGTACGTCCAGCTGCGGGAACGGGATCTCCACGCCGTTTTTATCGAAGGCTTTTTTGATCTCTTCATTCAGGGACCACTTGGCGCTGAAATAGGCATCGGGAGTAACCGAGCCTCGAACCCTCAGAACTACGCTGCTGTCGCCCAGTTCGTCAACAAATACCTTTTTATCATGCTCCTTTGAAAGGAACTCATTTTTCTCCAGGACCTCAAGCGCTACCGCTCTCGCCTTGTCTATGTCAGCCTTGTAGGAGATACCCACAAAGATATCGAGCACCCTTAGGTCTGTCCCCGTATTGTTGGTGATTGTGGCAGATGCAAGCGTCTTATTGGGCATTACGACACGTCTTCTGTCCAGTGTCAAAAGATGCGTGTTGATGAGGGAGATCTCCGTAACTGTTCCCTCAACACCTGTTCCTCCAACAACGATATAATCGCCAACCTTGAAGGGGCGGGCCAGAAGGATAAGGATTCCGCCCGCAAAGTCAGAGAGCGTGCCCTGTACAGCAAGACCTATGGCAACACCGGCAGAACCGAGCAATGCCACGATACTTGCGGTATCCATTCCAAATGTGGCAGCAATTGTAAACAGGAGCATCACCTGAAGTACAAACTTGACGAACTTTGCAAGGAATCTTGCCATGGAGCTGTCAACCTTGGCTTTATTCAGCGACTTCTCTATCAGATTCGAAATAATCCGGATTGCCTGCCACAATACTACGAGCATAATAATGGCAATGACCACCTTCACACCCATTGACAGAGCCTTGTCCGGCAGTTCCTTTAAAAACTTCTGTATTGCTGAAGGGTCGATCTCATCCACGTGAGTAACCTCATTCAGCGTCTTCTCAATTGCCTCTGTAGGCACAACACTTGTATCCATTCCTTTTTTCCTCCCTCTAAAAACGCCAGTTTATATCTGACTTACTCCGGTCTGTTGCAGATACCGTAAGCGCCCAAAGGGCGTGCGCTAACTGCATCCAACTCCCTCATAAAGCGTTAAATGATCATTTGATCAAATTGCAAAGCCCCCGCAGGTTCCAAAGCCTCACACCATTGTAATTTGGAATAGCGAAATAATCAATACAGACCATTAATAAAATCTGTTAGTCTCTTCCTATCATAGAAGTGGTAGGGTGAATTGATGACATAATCCGGGTCAACTCCCTTGTCCACATCATAGATGGAGCCGTTCTGTTTGTAGGTCAGGCGGTAGTTGCCCGAAATGGTGATAGCCGTGCCATCCGCAAGAGTCATTGGATAAACCATGCACGCTCCTCCGCCGGATGTCCTGCCAAGCATGGTCACCATGTGCGAGTTCTTCAGCGCACTGGGAACCAGATTCCCACACGAGAAGCTTAAGGGTGAGATCAGGCAGTACAGATTGTAATCCGACATCAGAAGGTCATTGTCATCAAAGTTTGTGTCAGCGTTGGCATCCACCATGAACAGCTCGGTGGTATTTGCTCCTGTGAAGGTGTCCTCATAGGTGATAGTCCCCACTCCAAGGAGCATTCCAATGACAAAGCAGGCTGAGTCAGAGCTACCCCCACCGTTGATCGAAAGGTCAAGCACCACGTTCTCTACAGGGCTGTCCTTCCTGGTGATCTGTTTATAAGCATAGAGCATAAGATCCACAGTGTCAGACGGATCGTTCTTTGGCTCATTCTTGTAATAGTAATCGAGGTCATCGCTTGATGCTTCAAAAGAGTCAAATGAAATATATGCGGTATTTCCCACTTCTTCATAGCCGGGACGATCCTTGGGGTAGTATTTTTTACATGCCGTCTTGTACTTGTCCTCTTCTGCTTCATATCTGGCTTCAGCAAGACCCACCTTGTAGGTCGCCTCATCGGAGAGCTCGCTCTCCTTTCCAAAGTAACACGAATTCCCCATATACACGCTATGAAGGTCATCCAGATGAAGGTTTATCAGCTCATATATCGCATCTGCAGCGACCTCCGGATCCTGATCAAGGAGCCTGTACTTTAGTCCCGTATTTTCAAAGAAATCATCGAAATTGTTAATCTCATGGGACTCTTTCAGCCCATACAGATGGTCAAGTGCCATACAGATCTCATGGTAAGTGAATTCGGAAAGACTCCTGCTTCGCTTTGCGGTGTCTACGGAATAATACATTTCCGTAAGCTCCTCCGAGGTTCCATCCATCGCGTTGTCAATAATGACTGACTCTCCGTTATACCGGCAGAGCAGATATGCTTCCGAAAAAATAAAGTCTGCAATCGTCTGAAGCGGAACAAAGCAGGTGTCGTCCAGATAGTACAGATATATGCCGTATTTCCCGGTATCCAGGACAACCTCTGAGCCGTAGCGGTCATATGACGAATCCAGCTTGTATATGAGGCTTAAATTGTCGTCACTGTCCATGTCCCCATAGTCACCCATCAGTGACAGTACGCTCTCCTGTGTGGATGGAGCAAGAAACCTGTTGTAGTCAAGAAACTTAAGCTGATCCGCATCGCAGTCCACTGTCATCGAGTACCCGCTCTCCCTCGTAAACTCGATAGCCTGCTTGCCGGATACCTGATTGATCGTTATGGTATAGCCGGGATCCCCATCAAAGGTCAGCTCAAGCAGATCCTTTATCGTCTGGGCATTGACATATGGAACTGAGTCATCCTCATCAAAAAAGAACAATGTCATTTCCATGTCATCGTCAGGAGAGCATATATACAGCGGTACATCCTGTGAACCATGAATCTCTGCCGCAGGCTTTGAGCTTGTGGCATTCTGCTGCGATGCTGCCAAAGCTGTGTTACCGGCTGAAGCAGTGGCAGTTCCATCCCCCGGAGCTGCACTGCCCTCTGTTACCTGCGACCCTGACTTAAAAGCACCGCCCGGTTGACTTCCTGCCGCATTCCCACAGCCTGCAAGAAGCAGTGCCGATAATGTCCCCGCAATTAAGCGTACTGAGCTTTTTCCCATAAACCCCATCCTTTCTTTTTCCCCGATACACAAGTAAGTGTAACATCCCGATCAATTCTTAGCTTTTTGCTCCATCCGTCACCCAGACGCCGTATCGTAAGAAAAAAACTATGACCATACAGCGCTTTCATAATATGAGTTGTCCGACAAAAGCTCGCCAGGCCGGCTTCGGCTGTGCATATTGCACAAGCGGCTGAGAGGCCCTGTGAGCTCGTCGGTACTTAGCGAGGTATTTTCGAGCCTAGCACCGCTACGAAGCGAATGGAGCGAAAGCGTGCCCGAAGTGATTGTACAATATGCACCGCCGGAGCCGGACTGGCGAGCTTTTGTCGGGCAGCTCTAATATCAATTGTATACAAATCATTATCCATAATTCAACAGAATTTATATAAAAAGACCTGCCCGCGGGTAATCTGATCCCCATGGGCAGGTCTCTTACAGGCATTATCTTTGCTGCCTGCAGATCACTCAGCCTTTGAAACTGTGACAGGTGATGTGGACATTAGCTTTGTCTTGTCTGCTTTGTAGATATTAAGCGGAATTGTTACATCGCCAGGCTCTGTTCCAAACTTATCAAGAGAAACTGTGATCACTATGTGCTGTCCGGCAGCAATCTCTTCTGACATCCATGGGCCGGCCGATACAGCCGCATTGTTTCTGTTCATGCCGTCGATGCCTATCCTGATCGGAGCATCATATGTATTGTAAACATCTATTGTTACATATGTGCTGCCATCTGCCTCCCTGAGTGTTATCACTGATGTTACCTTGATGTAATTCCCAAACTTTTTGTCATTGCCAGAAGAATAGAGAATCTTTGCGCCTGCACTTGCGGCATACTGCTCTGCAAATGCACCAAAGTCTTCTTTTGAATCTGAAACTGCTCCCTGTATCATATTTTCTTCCATCTCATCCTGTGCAGACCCTACTTGTGTATCATTTGCTGACTCATTTGAGATCACTTTGTCTTTTGTATCATTTGATGACTTATTTGAAATCGCATCATCTTTTGTATCATTCGATGACTTATTTGAAATCGCTTCACCTTTTGCATCATTTGATGACTTGTTTGAAATCACTTCACCTTTTGTATCCTTTGCTGACTCATTAGAAACCACTTCATCTTTTGCATCATTTGAGGACTCATTAGAAATCACTTCATCCTTTGCATCATTTGATGACTTATTTGAAATCACTTCACCTTTTGTATCCTTTGCTGACTCATTAGAAACCACTTCATCTTTTGCATCATTTTCCGGCTCATTTGAAGTCACTTCATCTGTTGTGTCCGATGTATCATTTGAAGGATTTACGTAAACAGGAGAAGCGTCTGACCGGTTACCACCGGTTGAAGGTACGGGCTGTGTACCCCTGCCCTTTCTACCGGGTGTAGTTCCGCCGGAAGTCTTGTCGGGATTCCCGTCGTCTCCGCCGGCTGCCTCGAAACAATCTACCCTGCCACTCATTACATCTGATACGTAGTTTCCCATGTCATGGTTCACATGGTTGTAGATCTGGGTCATTGCCCACTGGCTCTTCTGTTCATCTGTGCGGTGGTCGTAGGAATACTCATCTATGTGTCCAAACTTTCCAAACTCACTGCCCGCACCGTTTACAAGAATGCTTCCGTACTGACTGGGTGAAAAAGTATCAAAGTCGTTGTAAATATTATGAATGTTTTCGTAGCCCTCTTCCACCGGCTCTTTCGTAGCTATTGAATCAATGGCGCCAAATGTGTAGCAGTAAACATCGTTTTTGGGATCCTGCATCATCTCCGCTGCAAAAAGATTCGCAACCGCGCCTCCAAGGCTGTGTCCTGTGGCAAAAATCTTGTAATTCTTTGTTTCATCTATGAAATCACTGACATTCTTTTTAATCTCGTTGTAGAAGGTCTCAACCACTCCATAAACCTTGTATCCCAGATGATCATAGGAAGCACTGGTTGTCGCATCTCCAAGGAGCTCTTTTGTTGTTTGTGACCCGCGGGCGTCCATTACAAGTATGTCTGTGTTGCCGTCGGAGTCATGCCCCTCATAGGGCTTCGTGGCAAGGGTATAGGCATATGAGCCGTCATAATTATAGGTTTTGATGTTATCTTCCGCAAAACCAAAAGACTTCAGATAAGATACAACCTCACTGCCGTTTTCACTGTATGCCTTGTTTGCAAAATTTGCTGCGATCAGGGCAAAATCATTGCTATAGACAGTATTGGGCGCCTCAAGATATGAATCAAGAACACCTTTGCTCTCCGCAACATAACCGCCCGCATCGCCAGTTGCATCACCGCCGGTATTCGAATCCGGGCCTGCTCCTGTGCTTAATAATGCTGCGTTCGGACCGGCATCAGCATTTGCGGCTAAGGCTCCCTGCTCCCCGGAATCCGTATTTTCCCTTGAAAGACGGAATACTTCAGAATTATTCTGTCCGGCATTTTCAGCGACTGCGGTATTTGCCTCTGTCTGACTAAGCCCCTGATCTGCCTGGCCTGCATTCACAGCTGCCGGTGCTGCACTTGCAACGGCAGCTTCGACTGCTTCTGCATTGGCCGATTGCGACCTGCCTTTTGGAATCCTTGCCCTTACCTCATCCGGAATATCCGGAGGTAAGTCATCCTGCGCCTGTGCATCTGAAGCACCCGGATTCAGAGAAGGCACGGCTACAGGCCGTGAATGTCCTGTGCTGTGTAAAAAGCTTTCCTCGCGGCTGCCGTTTTCTTCAGGATGTACCGATCCGTATGTCCACATGTTGTCATTATGATCTGACCCCGGTTCACTATTTCCACCGCCTGTGAGCATCCGGTACATTTCAAAGTCAGTTTCGGAAGTCTGACTGTTGTTATCAGCGCCTTGCCGCTCAAACCACGCCCATCCGGAATCGCCTTCATCCCCGGAATATCCGTTTCCAAACCATCCAACATCAGCGCCTGATCCATCTTCATCTTCCGAATTATCATTCATGGACCAGAACTGGAAAGGATCGCCCTCATAAGCTTCAGTGGTTACAGGCTTTGTAAGCACTGCCATTCCAAATAATAAAATCATTAACTTACGTCGAGACACTGTTATTTCCTCCTCTATAAATAGTTTATACTTTACTCAGTCCGATAGAGATACTGTGGATTCATTGGCATTTCCGTTTTATTTTATTGTTTATACGTTTCAGATTATTAAATGGCACTGCATTTGGGAAATTTTTTGGTGTGACTGAGCCGGTTACAATTCAGTGACCAGCCTGAGCCGGAGGGCATTGAAAACTTTATAATTATATTGTATGCTATATATTATGTTCAGCGCAGAATTTTCCTCAGGCTGGAACATATACTGCTGTGATTTCTTTGAAAACTTTGCCTATCAGAAAGGTGGATGACTCTATGGCTCTGCAGGAATCAGGAGAAATGTATCTGGAAACAATATATGTCCTTTCACAAAGCCGCCCAAATGTCAGATCAATAGACATCGGTGAGGAGCTGGGCTATTCCAGGCCCTCTGTAAGCCGTGCCATGCATCTTTTAAAGGACGAAGGTCTTGTCAAAACAGATGAATACGGCTTTGTCAAGCTGACAGAGGCAGGCAGGATACTGGCGAAGCGCATCTACGAAAGGCACACTGTACTGACCAAGCTCTTCATTGACCTTGGCGTTGATGAAAAAATCGCCGCTGAAGATGCCTGCCGCATCGAGCACTATATCAGCGATGAATCATTTGATGCAATCAAGGCTCATATGGCAAAGTATCAGAATACATCAGACAAATAAACCGGCATCTTCAAATACAGGAACCGGTGAACGAGTGGACGAGCTTTAGCTTTTTTGCCCGCGTCAGCTGCTTGATGCTCCACTCACGGCTCATTGCCTCTTCCTTTGTCTCGAATTCTTCGAAGTACACGAGCCTGACGGGGAGCCTTGGCCTTGTATATTTTGCACCCTTCCCCTCATTGTGGACATTGATGCGGCGTGTAAGGTCATTTGTCCAGCCGCAGTAAAGGCTTCCGTCAGCACATTCCACCAGATAGGTGTAATTCTTGTTTTTCTTTTGCTTATTATCCATAGGGTTTACCATCTTATAGTAACTATCAATCAATATATTAAGAGGCGGTCTCAAAAGAGGTCGCCTCAAATCAATGATCCTTTTTCTGTTCATGGAATATTCCGGTAATGACCTGGCAACAGCCGCTCACTTGACCTTGTTGCCGCCCCATTCTACTACAGTAAAGCCCTTTCTCGTATTATCCTCGATCAGCTGCGGATGGATCTTCACAAACTTCTCAGACGGATACCATGCCATGAATACTCTAATCGTTGTATCCGGCTCCGGTGTCACCTTGAGCTTTGCATTTTCTGTATAAGTCTTTTCCTGGAAGCTGATTACGTTATATGCGTTGTTCTTCATCTGAGGAAGCCAGTAATTCTTGAAGTCCTCCGCTTCCTTCTTGTTGAGACCGAGCTCCCCGAGCATGTTGTTGAAAAAGGCCTCCGTATCCTTGCCCCTTATACAGTAGCCCGTGTAAAAATCATACTGGTAATCGGGCTTACCTTCCCAGAACAGGTATGGATAGGTCTCCTCACCGCTGGTGATGGTACCGTCACTATTGGCAATGACATCCCATGTGCCGTCCTTGATCTCAGGAATCGTATCTGTAAGCTTTCCATTATATGTCAATGAGACTGAAACCGCTGTGTTATCCTCCTGTGGATACAGGTAGATGACCGGTTTGTAGTCTACATCACTCTCTTTTATATCTGCGCCGCAGGCTGTGGAAGTAAGCAGCACCATGGTCCCAAGAAACCCTAAAACACCTTTTTTCATAGCGAGTCCCCCCTAAATTTATTATATACCCACTTAACAGAGAAATGCACGATTAATTTTTTCAAATGCGATTTCCGCCCCATGGGTTACAATTCAGTGGCCAGCCAACCGGAGCAGGCCGTCACAAGTGTAAGTCTGCCCGAGGTGACGCTTTCGCTCCGTGAAAAACGTAGCGGTACTAAGCGCACAAAGTACGTGCGCTAAGTGCCGACGTTTTTCAAGGCACCTCGGCTCAGCCTTACACTTGTTCCGGCCCGCTCAGGCTGGCTGGCCACTGAATTGTAACCATGGCTACCCGGGTTTACTTCCACATTCCCGAGCAGAAATACATAAGTGCAGCCCAGGTATAGACTGAATAGAAATGGCCTTTTTCATCTATACCGGCGGTGAGGATTTTTTGAGCCTCTTCTCTGGTCAGGAGGACAAAGCCGTCGAAGCACTCCTGGCCCTCGGCGCCATCCTGGGTCAGAGTGGTCAGATCGGTGTTTTTGAGGACAACCAGCACCAGGGCGTTGCTCTCATCGGTCATTCCCGGGGTACTGAAAAGAAGCGGATTGATTACTGACAATTCATCCCTGGAATCATCGATAACAATGCCCGTCTCCTCGTGTATCTCCCTCCTTGCGGTTTCAAGAAGGGGATTTGAAGCTGCCTGATCTGCTTTATCGACGAGACCTGCAGGGACACTAAGGAGAAACCTGCCTGTGGGATATCTGTACTCATATGACAGAAGGAGCTTTTCTTCCTCGCCGTCGTTTGAGACAATCACCACGCAGCTGACAGCATCCGGCAGCATCTTTTTAAATTCCTCCTCGGTCTTTGTCGCCACTATATCCTCAAGAGGTCTTCTGGTCGCATCGAAATAATGCCTTCCCTCTGCATACTTAAGATCAAAAAGTCGTATGAATTTCTTGTCTATGATGGTTTCCACCATCTCTGTCTTTATATTGTATCCCTTCATGTAAAGCCTCCTCTGGTATCGGTTATTTATTATTTGGTAACCCCGGATTTCATAAAAATCTCTGTCCCTATCCACAATATATCAAAAAAAACATCCTATCAAGACGAAAACTTCACTCAGACAAAGAAGTCTGAGTGCTCGTTTCAGTTCAGTTGTCAGCCGGTCAAAACAGACCGGACCGCCGCGATGTATGACTACCACCGGATTGACACAAAAACGGATCCCGGTAATAACCGGAGATCCGTCTGATTATCATATTTTCCTTTAGGAACTGTAGCGAAATAACCTGAACATGTTGATTCTGCTACAGTTCCTTACAATACAGGCAGCCCTTTATTGTTTTTCAGTCATCATCGGGCAGGCTGTAAAGAAGATGTGCCAGCAGCAATGCATCGTCTATGCTCTCATCGTGATTGTACCCATAATCATAGTCGCGAAGATCATCGTAATATGGTCTGTAATGGTTGCCAAATACATATTCACTGACGTGGCCATTTGTAACATTTACTATCGAATACGGATAGGATCCAAACTCATAGAACCCATAGGTGCAGTCAACCATATTGTCATCAATAAATGCGCCATAGCCATATTCATTTGTAAGTACATATATAGAGCAGCTCTTAAGCTGATCAGCATTGAGTGTTACGGTAAGACCATGTCCGATATATACATCCCTTGTGATGTTCGGTCTGTTCTTCCTTGCCTCCTCCTGAGCAGCCTGCTGTGCAGCCTGTTCTGCGGCCTGTTGTGCTGCCTGCTCTGCAGCCTTCTTCTTGTTGATCGCGTCATAGGTCGTCAGCGTTCTGCCTTCTCTGATACCGTTGTTGACATAATGGATATATGCCTTTGTGTAATCACCGTTGCAGTATGCCTTTATATCTGAATAAGCATCAATATAGGCCTTTGGATCGAAGTTGCTGTTCATCATCCGGCCTTCTTTCATTCCATTGTTAAGGAAGTGATTGAAAAGTGCATCTGCATTTGTTCCATAAGCATTCTTTACGTCCGGATACTTGTTTGCATAGAAGTTTGCATCAAATGCTGATCTCAGAGCCTGTGTAGTAGCGCTGTCAGCTGCTTCAACAATTGCTGCCGGAGCTGCAAAGCCTCCAACTACCATTGTTCCCGAAAGCATTACTGCACTTGTTACTGCTGCTAAAAATCTAACAATCATCTTATTCTTCATATCCGCTCCTTGGACCGTTTCCCCAGTCTTAACAAATATTTTTGCTTACATTCGGCACCGGATTTTTCATACCCGCATTTCCTGTACCTGTATATATATACGAATGAGAAAAGACTGTGGCAGAAATTTTTTACATTGGATGATGTTGTCCGACAAAAGCTCGCCAGGCCGGCTCCGGCTGTGCATATTGCACAAGCATCTGAGAGGCCCTATGAGCTCGTCAGTACTTAGGCACCGTATTTTGGTGCCTTAGTACCGCTACGAAGCGAAAGGAGCGAAAGCGAGCCCGAAGTGATTGTACAATATGCACAGTCGGGGCCGGACTGGTGAGCTTTTGTCGGGCGACTCATGAATATTTGTTTCATCTGAAACAGAGTTTATAAAAATTTTATTTTTTGGGCAAGGATTGAACACATTCTTCTTATAGACTAAACTTATCAAAAACAAATCAGATATGAATCACCTGTTCATAGATAAAGCCCTACGAGCTTCCCCGTTTAAATGCTCGTAGGGCACCTCCATTTTTATAGTAACTTTTTGCAGAAACGGTTACAATCCAGTTACCAGCCAACCGGAGCAGGCTAAAGCAAGTGTGAGTCAAAAGACCCTTCCTTTGACTGATTATACAGCCTCAGCCGTCAGTCACAGGTTCAGCTATAAGATACTCAGCACCGGATTCTTTTTTTGTAGCCGGGTAAGTCCTTATCTTCCATGTTTTACTCCTTCCTCCCATGCTTGCCTTATCGGCAATTATCTGCTTCCCCTCAACAGAAATATATATTTCAGCTGTACAGTCTCCGTCAGTTCGGTCCGTATAATTGACTACATAAAACTGATAATCGCCTGCATCCGGTTTATCAAAATATATGTGCTCTACTGATTCTCTTCTATCGCCCTCAATATTCATATCCACATCAAGATATCCACCATCGGATTCCTTGTTTTCGTAGGAAATATGACCTCCCATTGGTGTGATGCAGTGCAGATCCAGATCATCAGGTCCAAACCAGTGAAGTGTTACTGTTATCCTTCCATCGTGGGCACCCATTTCAGAAAGAAGTGCGCTCATGCCTCCTCCCGGATTGGACTCGGGGCCGTAATGCTTTGTGCCATCCTGATCCTTGATAAACTCGCACACGGAAACGGTGAAAGTCACCCTGTCTACAAGATCCTCATTCTCAGCCTGCGAGATAAGGTCTTCAGGAATGAGTTTGTCAAGATTTAAAGAACGCTCCTGCCCTGCTATACCGGTGTCCAATTCCTCAATGTAGGGCTTTTCCGGAGATGTTGATGCAAAATACGTCACACGGTATCCATCAATCAGTTTAGCTTCTACGGCATCGCTTTTTTCAGGCATTCTGAATACAATCTGTCCATTCTTTACCTCAGGTGTTATCTCATCAGGAGCAAGAAGTGTCCATAGTGAATACCCTTCTGCCACTTTGGGGGATGTGAACCAGTTCCAGGTTCTTTTGACAATGCCCTGGGTTCCTCCATCCACCTCTAATATCGCCCCCTGTATCAGGGCTTCCAGTGACTGCGGATTATAAAACAGCCCATGTTTACAAGGCTGGCAGTCAGTATTTCCAATTGGAATCAGTGTCATGTCCGGAAATGTCGTCTTAAATCCTTCATCCTGCTTCAGCAAAAGAGCTGCCTGTCTGTTATAACCTTCAGGATAGTAAAAATCTAAAAATCTCGTCATTATAGTATAGTTCTGGTTTTTAAGCTTTATCTTCCCTCCGTTTTTTGTCCTGCTTCCAATTGTCGGGTTATAGTATTGTCCTTCATTTTCAATACTGTATCCATAAAAGACCGTCTTATTTGCTTGCGCAAACTCTGTATACTTTTTTGTAAGACCACTTTCATCCAGTTTAAAAGCCGTCTTTAGCAAGCTTGAAAGACCGGGTTTTGGGAAATCCACCCATAAGTACATGTTAAACAGCCTGTTCCAGGTCATTTTCCACTCTGTTCTTGCTTCATAATCCTTCCAAAGATAATCAAGAAAACGGGCATAGGGATATCCCAAAGATGAGTCCTCCTTTACAGCATGAAATATAACTTTCTTATACCAGACATCTTCAGTAGTATCCGCTTCCGGTCCATAATTATACCTGAAGTCAGTCGCATCGGATGTGAGCCATGTATAGCTGGAAGAACTGTCCATCTCACATGCATAATATTTATAATCCTTACCATTTTTAAGTTCCGGTTCTGATTTCATTATTCCGCTTCCCTCCGGTACTTCATCGAAAGAAGCTGTAACTTTACCATCCTGATCAAAAGAAATATTCAAAGTATGCCTTTTATACCATTCATAGGCCTGTTCCTCTAACAGCTGAGCGCAGGCTTCATCATATTTTGCGTTTGACAATAAAGGCGAACAGTATTCTCTCTGACATTGATGTGCCATCTCATGAGTGATAGAGCTTAAAATCATTGTGTCAGAATTTTCATCAACTCCCAGACTCTGAATTTTTGCCACAGTAAACGAACGCATGGAAGGCCAGTACTGTGATGTCATATCCCCCTTCGATGTCATTTCATCCGAAGTAGCTAAAACTATAACAGGGCAATATGTTGGCATTTTTACTTTTGCAACATCCTTCAGATAAAAATATGCGGTGCGAACAAGCTCTGCCATTCTGTGAGCACTGTTCCAGGAATGTTTGTTATCAGCCAGATAAATCTTTATCTGCATGTTATTGAGTTTATATTGTCTATTGCTTGCAAGCTTTTCATGATACAGCTTTACTTGCCGCGCAACAGTCATAGCATATGCAACATTTGTATTGATATTTTGTAAATAATTCTCACCAAAATCCCGCTTCAGGCTTGCAATGGCATCTTCTTCGCAGGACCTGAACGTTTCATTTTCAATTTGTGCATTTTCTTTCTGAACTGCCACTATTTCTTCCGAAAGATCGAACTTAAGTGTGTATATCTTCTTGCCGTAGTTTTGAACAACCGGAATATCGCCATCGTCAGTATGCTTAATATCGATCACTACATCCTTCTCATATACATCGTAGTCCCTGACGTTGGTCATACCCCGTTCGGGGGTATTGTGATTATGTACAACATATGCAAGTACCGCTCCAAAAGAGATTCGTATAACCACCCCCAGAACGGTAAGGCCATTATGGCTTGCATCAATACAGAGCGTAGAGCCTTTGACTTCGCTGACATACTCTTCCCACTTCCCATCATCATCAATATGATATGCTGACATACAAGAGTACAAATCTTCAGGAATGCCATACTCTGCCAGGTCAAACTCCATGTGAAACACTCCGGGCATACGGTCATCCGGCTCCATCCCGGCATCAACCTCCCAGCCCAGCATTGGTACAATGTCAATCTCATCATTTGACAATGCAGTTTCTGTGAGTTCTCTGAGTTTTTCATCTTCAAGTCTCGTGACTGCAAAAGACCTGTCTTTGTCTAAGGCATTCTCCTCAGCAGAGATCTTAAAGCCCTCATCAGGTGTTATTTCAAAAGCCCGACTATTTCCAGGACCTGATTCGGTACTTATGATTACCTCGTCAGGGTTAGGCTGTTCTTGTATCGTAGGTGTCAAAAGAGGCAGCATGAACCCGGGGGTTACCAAACCTGCGAAGACTAAAGCCAGAATTACCGTAATACTTAGCAGTATTTTGGGGAATTTCTTTTTTATGATCATTTTATTCACCCTCCCTGTTCGTTATCACTGTCAGGCCACTCAGAATCTTCACCGGTCTGCCCTGTACCGGGCATCTCATGCGGTGAAGCATATATCTCGTCATATTTCAGTTGCAGTTCTTTGGCATCTTCATCACCGGATACCGGAGTCAAAAAAACACTGGGCTCAAGTACAGCATTTTTATAATTAGGAATTCCCTCTCTCCAGATTCTGAACAGGAGCAGAGCACATACAGCCACCAGGATTATCCTAAGGAAAACATAGCGTTTCGTCCTTACCCTGGTCTCCGGGGCATTTACATTAACTGCATTATTCACATTAACTGCATCCACCTGTGACATCTGCCTGTTAACCGGCCAAATGTACTGTCCCCGGGCGATTCCCTGTTCAAGCTGCACTCCACAGCTTCTGCAAAAGCGTGCATTTCCTCTGTTCTCACTGCCGCAGGCCGGGCAATAACACATTATAGGAGTGCCCGCCCCAGTAATTTCACCCTGGAGCTTTACTCCGCAATTCTTACAATAAATATAGTTATCTACAACAGCCATCCCACACTTGGGACATATTCTGGTATTCTGATCTGCCATACAGCTATTCCTCTCATTCAAATAATGGTCTCAAGGGATGAATTCAGCAGCTCATTTCTAAAACGAGCCATCGTCTACATTCCCCAGAGCTCTCTTAGATCAGTTGCACGGTAGGTTATGCAAATGATTTTTGATAGGTGCCTTCGGGTCAAAAGACAATCAAATTTATATCTGATAGTACCTTACTATGTAACTGATTTTGGCAGGTGCAACCGGACAAAAGACAAACAAAATGCAAATTTATCTTTCAACAGTTCCTCAGTTAAGATTATCCTCAACCATATCAAGAAACGCATCGAAGCCATTATAGTAATCATCTTTAGAAAGGTATGACACTGATTTTTCCATTAGCGAATCTAACTTTGAATCGGGAAATATGTCTATGCATTTTCCTGTTGTCGAAATGTACCATTCTCTTGTTTTCATTCCCAATACCAGCAGCAGACCATCATTTCTGTAGCCATTATTGTCGTAGTAATCATCTGCGAATTTTACTATATCATTTCCTACATCTTCTTTAGTTACAATAACAACATCGATATCTTTTGCTTCGATAATTTTCTCGAGTCTTAAACCTGTCTTTTCATACTCATCGGGTGTAAGCAATGACGCGTCGTCTATCAGATAATTGCTATGATATGCGGAAGTTTGTTCTGTTGTTACGTTATTGTCACTCTTGGAACCGGATGTGACATTAGTCTCCGGCTTGGTACTATTTGTGACATTATTCTCCGAATTGGAACCGGATGTGACATTAGTCTCCGGATTGGTACTATTTGTGACATTAGTCTCCGAATTTGAACTGTATGTGGCATTAGTCTCCGGATTGGAATTACTCCTGCTCATCATTATGCCGCGTATTACAAATAACAGCAAAATGCCTGCCAGCACTGGAACCACAATTTTTATGATTCCCGGTACAGGACTTTCTTTTTCACCCTTGAGCTCTTTTATTGCAGTCTCAAAATCCACATTTTCATCAAATTTGAAGCCTTTTATAGTGGCATTCTGAGCTTCTTTTGTTATAGCAGAGCCACAAAATTCACAAAACTGTGAATCATCTTCTATCTCTTTACCACAATTTGGACAATACATTTCTTTTTCTCCTCTATAAACGACAGTTTATATTTAACTATGTCGAATCGGATGCGGATACTGTAAGCAGCCAAAATATGTGTACTGACATTATCCGACTTCCTGGATTTAATTCGCCATATTATTATAATACGGTATTTTTTGCACTATTTGGTCGTGACAAGAAATGTGTCATTGACAAATTGAAGTGTCACGTTCTCTCTGATATACTTGCAATATCAGAATAGTATTAGCCGACCGACAAAAGCCGGACGTGCGGACATTTGCCGGTCGACTCATATTTTTGCAATCCTGAAAGGACAGACGATGCTTACAAAAAGACTTAATGAACTGTTTGAGACACTTAATGCCACCAGCGCAGAGATTGCCAACAAGGCGGGGTTTGACAGGACAAACATAAGCCGGATAAAAAGCGGAAAAAGGGTTCCTCATCCGGACAGTGTCACGGCAGACAAGCTGATCAACGGAATATTTCTTTTTGCTGACACCAAAAACAAGCATGAAAAACTTTGCAAGGTGATCGGAGCAGATCAGGCATCTTCCACCGAAGAGATAAAGGAAGCCATGAAAAACTGGCTATACGAGGGCTATGATCCAAGTCTGCCGGCCGGCTCAAATGGCACTTCCGGCAGGAGGAGATCTTCAGATAAAAGTTCATCCCATCAGTTTTCAGAGAGGCTAGGTTCCGCCATGCTTCTGGCGGAGCTCTCAAACGTCCGACTCAGCAAGCTTATCCACGCTGACGCATCGCTCATAAGCCGGTACAGAAACGGAGTAAGGACCCCTGTAGCAAAATCTGAGCTATCATCAAAGATGTGCTCTGTTCTTTTCGACCACATAATAAGGAACGGAAAAGAGACCGAGCTTTGTGATCTGATGCGCATACAGGTGTCGGATCTGGAGGAAGAGGTTTTTTCTCTATGGCTTCACGGGAAGGATGAGCAGGAAGACAATGTGCAGGCAGCTGAAAACATTCTTGGAATCTTCGACACTCTTACTGCCGAAAATGCTGTAAAGCTTCCCGCTGTCGCAGATATTCTTATTGAGGATGATCCTTCCACAACTGTATACTACGGCATCGAAGGGCTTAGAAGCGCTGTTCTTCGTTTTCTTTCCACTGCCGTGCGGGAAGGCGTTCCCGAAATGTACCTTTACTCCGACATGAATCAGAGCTGGCTGACTCTGGACACCGAATTCCGTTTAAAATGGGCAGCTCTGATGTTTGCAGCCGTGAAAAACGGCACTCATATAAACATCATTCATAACCTGGACAGAAGCCTTGACGAAATGGCAGATGCCATAAAAAGCTGGCTGCCACTGTACATGTCCGGCATGATCGAGTCCTATTACTGTAGAAAGCAAAGGAACCCAAGGTTTTCACACACTATGTTCCTGATCCCCGGTGTTGCCTGCATCAGAGCATTCCAGGTTTCTTCTGCAGATTCAGATGCAATTCATCACTACTACACCGATGCCAGGAGTATTGCAATTTTTCAAAAAGAGTATGAGGCACTCCTTAAGAGCTCTTCTCCTCTTATTCATCCGCTGCCCAAGTATTCCTTTCCCATTGTTTCGGATATCATCATCATTCAAAACGCATTGTCTTTTGCCACCATGCCTGAAAATCTGGTGAAGAGCTTAGGTGACAGGAATCTCTACGAAAGCTGGCAGGTAAGCAACGCTCTTCTTCTCAAACAGCTTGAAACCAATACTGTGCATGAATGTATACCGCTTGCTGATCCGAAAACGCTCAGAAATGGTGCTGTTCCAATTGCTCCGTCTTTTTCGGATGCCTTGCATTTTTACACCCCAATGCAGTACGCAATGCACATCAGGAATATCATTTCACTTTCTGCGAAGTATGAAAGCTACAGGTTTTGCCCAATCCCGGAAACGCCATTTAGCAACATCGACCTTCTCATTTCTGACAATGTAACAAAAATAACCCCCGCCTCCGGACAGGGGTTATCCTTTGTACTCAAACATCCATTGATGTGCGTGGCTTTTCAGGCCTACGCCAGAACTATAATGGAAAAAAACACTATCGACAGAAATTCAATTAAGAAAATGCTGGAAGCTTTTACTTAGGAACTGTAGCAGAATTAACTGAACAATTTACGCAGAATGATTTTTCAAATGAAAGGAAGAAAAAGAAGTCAAGGGGAGTCAAGGGGAGTCAAGGGGACGGTTCTTTTGTCTGGTCGTAGGCCAGACAAAAGAACCGTCCCCTTGACTTTGGTCGTAGACCAGACAGAAGAACCGTCCCCTTGACTTTGGTCGTAGACCAGACAGAAGAACCGTCCCCTTGACTTCTTTACATCGCAACTACCTTGCTTCCCTTATGTCTCTTTATCCCGCTGCATCTGCCGGCTCTTATCGTCTCCTTTACAAAGACATTCATAATGTCATTGTAACCTGTTCTGCCTTCCTTGTCATAGCTGGATTCGAGACTTTCAAACTCATCTCCCGTATAGATTATGGCAAGGGACTTGCCGTCATCTGTCTTTAACAGGAAAAGGGTCCTGTCAGTTGATGTTACCTTTGTATACTCATAATCCTCGGTGGAGAGGAAATCCTCAATATCCTCAACTGCGCCTGTGAGAGCATCAGCTGTAGCCTCCATGTCAAGAGCTGTAGGAGTAGGCTCGGGTTCAGGCTCAATTTGCGCAGCTGTCTGCTCGATTGACACTGTTTCTGACTGCTCCGGAGCAGATATTTCCGAGGACTGCTGTGAAAATTCATCAGGTATAGATTCCTCTGAAACCTGTCCGGGAGCTGTTGCCTCAGGGGACTCCTGCTGTGCGAAAGCTGCAGTTATAGGCTCCTCCAATGCCTGTAGATTTTCTTCAGGTACATCCTGAACCGGATCATTTGCCAGGACTTCTTCCAGAGTTGGGATATCCTCCTCGGGAATAACAGGCACGTCTGAATCAGGAAGAATTGTCTCAAGCTGTTCTACAGGAATCTCAGGAACTATTTCATCTACTATAGGAATCTGATTTTCTAATGCTGTTTCAGAAGCCGGCAACCCGGATGCAGGCGATGAAACTTCAGGGAGCGGTGTCTCAAGCGACTGAGCTGCTTCAGGGAGCGGCATTTCGACAGCTGGGGCCGGTGCTTCCGGTATTGGTGTTTCGAGAGACTGCGCTGCTTCAGGGAGCGGCATTTCGACAGCTGGGGCCGGTGCTTCCGGTATTGGTGCTTCGAGAGACTGCGCTGCTTCAGGGAGCGGTATTTCACTGGCTGGAGCCGATGCTTCGGGAACCGATGCTTCAGTCGTCTGTACTACTTCAGGCAGCGGCATTTCGCTGACTGGCACTGACATTTCAGGCACAGATATTTCAGGGGTTGGGACTGCTGTCTTGGCTGCATCCGCCATCATTGCAGCCATTACCGGGTCTATATCATCTACCGGCGGCATCTGTGACAGAACAGCATCTGCCGATGTAAACTCCGCAGCAGAGGCAGCTGATTCTGCTGATGCCTGTACTGCCGCTTCCTGCATCGGCATCCCAGATGTCTGCGCTGCTGCTTTCGCCGCATCAGCCATCATTGCTGCCATTACCGGATCTATATCATCTACCGGCGGCATCTGAGGAATTTCCGGCTGGGTGTCAGATACTTCCGGAGTTGATTCCGCTTCAACAATAAGTACTCCTGCGCTTACCTGCTCCATATTCATTGCCAGCGTATCTTCTATAGAAGGCCCGGGTTCTTCTATTTCTGCCGCCTTGGCTGCATCCGCCATCATCGCTGCCATAACAGGGTCTATATCATCAACAGGTGTGTTGACTGCTGCTTCCTCAGCTGCGAGTGCTGCTTCAGGGGCTGCTGGGGCTACTTCCGGGGCTGCCTGTGCTGCCTGCTCAGCTGCCATCATTTGCGCCATCATTGCATCCATATCTATTGGTGCCTCCGAAGACGCTGTGGGTGTTGCTTCTGAAGCTGCTGGAGCTACTTCAGGAGCTGCCTGTGCTGCCTGCTCGGCCGCCATCATTTGCGCCATCATCGCATCCATATCCATTGGCACTTCTGCTGTCGCTGCGGGTGCTGCTTCAGGGGCTGCAGGGGCTACTTCAAGAGCCGCCTGTGCTGCCTGCTCGGCTGCCATCATTTGCGCCATCATCGCGTCCATATCCATTGGCGCTTCCGAAGACGATGTGGGAGCTGCTTCTGAAGCTGCTGGCGCTACTTCAGGCGCCTCCTGTGCTGCCTGTTCGGCTGCCATCATTTGCGCCATCATTGCATCCATATCCATCGGCGCTTCTGCTGTCGCTGCGGGTGCTGCTTCAGGGGCTGCTGGGGCTACTTCAAGAGCCGCCTGTGCTGCATGCTCAGCTGCCATCATCTGCGCCATCATTGCATCCATATCTATCGGCACTTCCGAAGACGCTGTGGGTGCTGCTTCTGAGGCTGCTGGAGCTACTTCAGGCGCCGCCTGAGCTGCCTGTTCTGCTGCCATCATTTGCGCCATCATTGCATCCATATCTATCGGCGCTTCCGAAGACGCTGTGGGTGCTGCTTCTGAGGCTGCTGGAGCTACTTCAGGCGCCGCTTGAGCTGCCTGTTCGGCTGCCATCACTTGCGCCATCATCGCATCCATATCTATCGGAGCTTCCGCACCTGCGACTGCCGGGTTCACGCCCGGAGCGGCCATAGCTGCAGCAGCCACTCCCGGAGTAGCCTGCGCTGCCATCATCTGCGCCATCATCGCATCTACATCCGAAGCATTTTCTGCAGCCGCCATTGCTGCCATCATTGCATCCACATCAACTGCCTGAGCTGCGTCATTTTGAGGAGTTGAAGATAAAGCCGCTTCTTTTGCACTCTGCGCACTCGTTTCGGCAAGTATTGCTTCAAGATCAGGTATATCCTGAATAGAAGATGCCGGTTCAGGTTTTCTGTGCGCCGGTTTAGGCTTTGAAAGTTCCGGACCGGTCTGACTTACAGGAGCAGGATTTCCTGCTGCCATTGCTGCCAAAAGATCATCTACATTCGCTGTAGAAATGTCCTGACCATTGAGAATATCCTGTGTACTCATTCCGTCCATATTAGTTCTCCTTTCAAAGCAAAAAAATTCTCATCTATAAATGCATGTCTTTTACTGTTTATAGATGCCCATACAGATGGGTCTCTTTATGGCTAATCTAAAAAAAGCGCTCATTTATATTATCGTTTATTTCTATTAGAATTTACAGTAAATTTTTCATAAAAAATGAGCGATACATGTTTCCATGTACCGCTCTTATCTCGATTTGCGAACCATTGTCCAAACCCTGTTATATGTTACACAAGCATAGATACCCTGCGGATTCCTGGCATTGGTCTTGCGAATAGTAAGAGCTTTTCCGCACTCTCCGCACTTAATAAGTCCGGCAAACAGAGAATACGTTCCATCACCACGACTGCACTTCCTTGACTCAATCTTCTGCTGAAAAAATTATTGCCCCTTCTTAAATATTCCGCGGCACTCAGACCGGAACACGTATCTATCATGTCTGATGCTGCAACAATAAAAACCAGAAAGATGATTCTTTTTCCAAGATTGATTTATTGGTTTACATTTTCCTTGTATTCAAGTGCCAGCATTGTGATGTCATCAAACTGCTCCGCACCATTGACAAACGCCATCAGATTGTTACTGATATTTTCGATTATCTGCTTTGGTGATGCATCCGGGTCTTTATTCAGCGTCTCAATGATCCCGTCAAATCCGAATCTGTTTGCTTCTTCATCTGAAGCATCCGGTACACCGTCAGTTAAAAGAAAAAGCTTATCTCCGGGATCCAGCTGAAGTTCATAATCTTCATAGACAGCGCTTTCAAATCCTCCCAGAAAATTACAATGCTCGTCATTGAATAACCTGAAGCCATCATCCCCATGCCTTAGTACCGGTCTTTCATGACCTGCGTTACACGCCACAAGCCTGCCTGTAGAAAGCTGCAGGATTCCAAGCCACACCGTGACAAACATCGCTTCGTCGTTGTTTTTAATGAGCGAAATATTTGAATCCTTAAGAGCCCTGGCCGGCGACTTTTCAAGCGATACATTGTTTGCTATGATCGACTTTGATTTCATCATGAACATCGCAGCGCCTACGCCTTTATCAGAGACATCCGCTATCAGCAGCGCCAGATTGTCATCATCTATCATAAAGAAATCGTAGAAATCTCCTCCTACTGCCTTTGCCGGTTTCATGGATGCATAGATCTCATATCTTCTTTCAGTGTCTGCACTTGGAAAGTCAACAGGCATCGCTGACTTCTGAATACTTGCAGCCAAAGTAATCTCCGAGCTGATTCTGGCTTTTTCAGAGGCCAGTTTGGTCTTTTCCTCTGAATACTCTTTGATCCTTTCTGCCATGACTCCGATATCATCGGCCAGACGCCCTATCTCATTTCTGTTTTTTATATAGCTCATCTCCTCAACGAGCTCACCTGTGTTAAAGTCCCTGGTATAGGTCTGCACTCCCACCTGAATCTTTTCAATAGGATTAATAAGCTCCTTATACAGCATATAAAGAAGTAAAATTCCTGATACCAGAGCAATTATCACGATTGATAATAAGATTCTTCTGGTCTGATTGAAGCTGACATGTTTTATATAATTATCAATAGCCCCTGTCAAAGCTATGGCAATAGTTTTCCCGTCTTTTTCGACAGGATAGGCTACCGCGGTGTATGTCTTTTTATTTTTTATCGGGATAATGACAATATTCTTTTCAGAATAGGAAAGATCCGATTTGGCACCTGCGTAGAGATTCAGAAAATAAGAATCGGAAAAGTTTATCTCGTCGCCCACCTTAAAAGAGCTTTTTCCCATTCTGGCAAGCATTATCATCTTTTCGTCTTCAGAAACTCCTACCAGCAAAGGGCCATCAAGCGTTGCCTTCTGCATATGATTAATAACTCTGAGATATTCCGACACCTCATGATATGTCATCAGCGCCAGTGTTTTCTGCTCCTCTTTTGTCATGGACCTGATAGCTTCTTCGCTCAAATCGTCAAGCTTGGCAGCCCCATATTTATCAAGGAGCTTCAGGCCTGCATTCATGAGTTCATCACTGTTGCTGTCACCCGATGTAATTTCTTTTATCTCATCAATATGTTCAGTCCAATACTCAACAGCAAAAGGATAATATGGATACCTTCGCAGTATCTCTGCCACGTTGTACGACCTCGTGTAGGCTGTCTCACTTTCATTCTCAACAGCCATAAGAAGAGTGCTGACAAACGACAGTAAAGAAACAACAGCGGTCATTACCAGAAAGACCACCAGGAAAAAGATCCCGTATTGAGTTAAACTGTGTCGATTTTTCATCATGGCATTTTGCAACCAGTATAGCGGAAATTTAGTTCATGATACATTCAACGAGCTGTCCGACAAAAGCTCGCCGGTCCGGTTCCTGCTGTGCATATTGTACAATCACTTCGGGCACGCTTTCGCTCCTGCTCGCTGGTATCGGTACTAAGAGGCCAAAGTACGGCCTCTTAGTACCGACCGCTCACAAGGGCCTCTCAGCCTCCTGTGCAATATGCACAGCCGGAGCCGGCCTGGCGAGCTTTTGTCGGGCAACTCATCGAATTAGTAAAAATCATGAACTTATTATTTGATGTACCAGACCCTGATCAGATTATTCCATATCTTAACAATGCCTTGCTTATACCATCGTTTTCAAGATAGTCCGTGGTGTAGTCACAGATCTCTTTTACTGCATCAGCCGATCTTCCCATGGCTACGGAAATTGCAGCAGTCTCAAGCATTTCCTTGTCGTTTATGCTGTCACCGATCGCCATTGTATCCTTTGGATCAGCATTCAGCAGCCTGCATACCTCAAGGATACCTGTTCCCTTGTTGAAGCCCTTGGGAACCATCTCCACCACATTTTCATTGTGGATCATATAGTCGTACAGATCAGACAGCTCATCAAAGCATCTGTCCCTGTCAGACCCGCGGCAGTCGCAGGAAAGCTTGTTCATCTCCCAGTTTCCCCAGTTGTCGGATATTCCCAGAAGCCTCTCTCCCATCTCCCTGATAACCTTATCGCCGTACATATCTCCCTCAAAATCCGCCGGATCAAGATAAAGATACTCCGGTCCCTCAAGGATTGCCTTGAGACGGTTACGCCTTACCGATTCAAGTGTTCTGATGGCGTCATCTCTGCTGACCAGGTGATTAAAAAGGACCTTTCCGTCATATTCGATCATGCATCCGCAGGCAGAAACAATTCCGTCAAATGAAAGATTAAGAAGCTCCTCATTCCGGACAAACGCCCTGGCACGGCCGGTGTTGATAAAACACCTGTGGCCATTTGCCTGAGCTTTTCTTATAGCAGCTTTGGTGCTTTCCGGGATATAATTCTTGTAATCCCAGATAGTTCCGTCAATGTCAAAAAAGATTATCATGCTCTTTACCGTGTCTTCTCCGGCTCTGGATACTCCACACCAAAGGTCTCCACAGTCACTGTCTTCATGACCATTGGAGTTGTGGGCCTGTCATTATAATCGGTCTCAGACTCGGCAATCTTATTCACAACCTCCATACCCTCTATCACCTTGCCGAAGGCAGCATAATCGCCGTCAAGGTGAGGAGCTTTTTTGTGCATGATAAAGAACTGTGATCCGGCTGAATTGGGCATCATGGATCTTGCCATAGAAAGAACGCCCTCTGTGTGCTTTAGATCATTCTTGAATCCGTTGGATGAGAACTCGCCCTTGATGCCATATCCGGGGCCGCCCATTCCTGAGCCTTCTGGATCTCCACCCTGAAGCATAAATCCGTTTATCACCCTGTGGAAGATAAGACCGTCATAGAATTTTTTGTTAATGAGAGAAATAAAGTTATTGACTGTATTGGGCGCGATTTCCGGATAGAGCTCCGCCTTCATTACGTCTCCGTTTTCCATTGTTATAGTAACTATTGGATTCTGTGCCATAATATTGTTGTCCTCCTGAATGTAATCTACGCTTCAGTATATCATGATATTGGGGACTTCGGCAATTTTCGGCAATCAGACATTGTAAAAGCGACGTTGTAAAAGGTTTTTGAATGGTTTGTTCTGCCCCTTTTTCCTGATTCTTCTTTCGGGGCAGAAGTCCTGTGCTGTTCTTTCTGCCCCTTTTGCTCGATTTCTCTTTCGGGGCAGAAGTCCTGTGCTGTTCTTTCTGCCCCTTTTTCCCGATTTCTCTTTCGGGGCAGAAATCATGTGCTGTTCTTTCTGCCCCTTTTGCTCGATTCCTCTTTCGGGGCAGAAATCCTGTGATATTCTTTCTGCCCCTTTTGCTCGATTTCTCTTTCGGGGCAGAAGTCCTGCGCTGTTCTTTCTGCCCCTTTTGCTCGATTCTTCTTTCGGGGCAGAAATCCTGTGATATTCTTTCTGCCCCTTTTGCTCGATTTCTCTTTCGGGGCAGATGTCCTGTGCTGTTCTTTCTGC
>JAILJR010000030.1 GCA_024694565.1 Butyrivibrio sp.
ATTATACCATATGTGGGGTTGAAACACCAGGAAAACAGCCAATTAAATCAGCGTTTCCTTAATTGTCTATACACAATAGACAGCATCGAGAGCCAACATTCCAATAATGCGTAATCATTATTTCTCAAAACCAGTTTTTACCAACAAACGATGGAAAGTGCTCTTTATGCCTTCTGGCAAGTATCTTTTCCCAGTACTCAAGGGATATAGCGCCTATTAAAAAACTGTACTAATCAGACGATAAGAAGACGATCCTTAAGAAAAAAGGAATACCATTAGTTCCGTTCCATCGGGTTGAAAATGGACAATAAAATCAACAGCACGCTGTTGTGAAAAAGGGAAAGACTATGGCGAATATTGCAATTATTATTGCCGGCGGTTCAGGCCACCGTATGGGACAGGATATCCCAAAACAGTTTATTAATGTGTACGATAAACCTGTCCTGCTTTATACGTTGGAAGGATTCCAAAATCATCCCATGGTTGAACGGATAGAGGTTGTATGTCTGGATGGATGGCATGACGTACTCCGGGCATACGCAAAGCAGTTTGGGATTAGTAAGCTGCAATGGATTGTTTCTGGTGGTAAAACCAGCCAGGAATCGATCCGGAACGGCGTGTTTCATCTGGAAGGTCAAGTGCAGGAAGAGGACATCATTATTATACATGACGGTATTCGACCGCTGGTGGATGAAACCGTATTGACAGAAGTGATTTTGAAGGCGAAGCAGTATGGAAACGCCGTGACTTCGCTCCCGTATAATGAGCAGATTTTTATTGCGGATGATGAAATAAGCACCGTCAAGTACATCCCGCGGGACATGCTTCGAAGGGTTTCCACACCGCAGGCATACAAGTTTGCCAAGTTGGACTGGGCTTACCATCAGGCTTTTGAAAAAAAGATCGGCATTCAAAACTCTTCATATACGAATACGATGATGGTGGAATTGGGTGAAAGGCTCTACTTTGCCGCCGGTTCGGATAAGAATCTAAAGCTGACAACAAAGGATGATCTTGAAATATTCAAAGCATATCTGAAATCTGATAAGGATAAGTGGTTGAAATAGTATGAAGCTGTACGAGAATAACTTGTATATTGAGGATGTCAATTATGTATCCAGCCTCAATTTGCCATGGAAAATGCTGGCGGGCAAGAGTGTCCTGATATCAGGGGCAACCGGGTTAATCGGGTCATTCCTGATAGATGTTCTGATGAACAGGAACAGAAAAGGACTCAATTGCTCTGTATTCGCATCGAGTAGGAATATAAAAGACAATCGCGATAGGTTTTCAGAATGGTTAGATGATCCTTTACTTCATTTCATAAAGCATGATATCCGAGAGCCTCTGACATATCCGGAAACGGATCACATGGATTTTGTTCTCCATTTGGCCTCCAATACTCATCCAATTCAATATGCCACAGACCCAATCGGAACAATCACGACGAATATCTACGGACTCAAAAACATGTTGGATTTTGCCTGTGATCACCATGCCATCCGGTTTGCCTTTGCGTCATCCAATGAAATATATGGCGAAAACCGTGGAGATACGGAATTATTTAATGAAAGCTACTGCGGTTATATCGATTGCAACACCTTGCGTGCTGGGTACCCGGAAAGCAAACGATGCGGTGAAGCGCTGTGCCAGGCCTATAAAGTGCAAAAGGGGTTGGATGTGGTCATACCAAGGTTTACGCGTTCCTATGGGCCGAGCATGCGCATGACCGACACAAAGGCTATCAGCCAGTTTATAATAAAAGCGCTTGCTGGCGAGGATATTGTACTCAAATCTTCTGGAAAACAGCACTACAGCTATTCATACGTTGCGGATTCGGTTTCAGGATTGCTGTATATCCTGTTGTGCGGGAAAAACGGAGAAGCGTATAACATTGCCGATGAGGCATCCGATATTACATTGAAGGATTTAACCGCTATCATTGCGGAAATATCGGGACAAAAAGTTATCAGGGAGAACCCAGAAGCAGTGGAAGCTGCTGGATACAGCAAAGCAACAAAAGCACGATTAGACGGAAGCAAATTGAGAGGGTTGGGCTGGATAGCTAAATATCCTATTAAAAATGGCTTGGAAAGAACTTTATCAATACTGAAAAGCAATAGCGCCTTTTTTACCTGATTTTATGGCTACGACGTTTTTACAGCATAATTAACGATAGAAAAAACAATACGAACATAATCCAAATTGTTAAAAAGTTGTCTTTGAGAATGCCACTGATACTGAAAGAATCGCTTTAAAACAAATGGATAATTCTTACCTCGACCCGTGCAACTTCTGCGGCTTGAATGGATCCCTTATTTTGATGCAGAAACAGGTATCCGGCACACATACTGCATGATGAAAAATGAATGCTGAAAACCTGGCAGGATTGTTCGTTGTTTCATGATCCAAGAAAAAATTAGGCAGCAGTTCATTATCCTTCATCTGCGTTTTTATAAAAAATGAGATCAAGAGGTCTGAAAAACAGATGGGCAGAATGCATCCAAAAGTAATTACTGTTACAGACAGTATTTCGCCTACGAGCATGCCATATAATGAATTTGTTTTATATTTCCATGATCACTGGCACGATGATCAGCAAAAACTTATTATCCTGTTTGAAAAGACCATCAACACAAAAGTTGTTTACCCGGACGATCTTTCCATCCTTCGCTGCGGGACAGATATAAAAACGCTCAGGCGCTCTGTCAAGGAAATCACAGCGGAATGTGAAAATAAGAATCAAACGGCTGTTTTTCATATTCACGAAGGAAAGTCCGTTCTGTTCTTTCATACGGCAACGCTGGGACAATACAGAAAACAAATTGTTTACTCGATTCACAGCACCTTTGCCAATTATGCCTTCCACAATAAGCTGTTTACCTCATTGGCTTCTTTCCTGTCCCGAAAGGTCGTCTGCGTCAGCCGCACGTCCTACAATCACTATCCCGCTATATTAAAGCGAATTCTGGGAAACAGGGTGATGTGGATTCAAAACGGAGTGGACTGTGACAGGATAAACCGTGCGCTGGAGAGCGCAGCAGAGAGAACGTCTCCCCGCACGGAGAAGAACCTTCGAATGATATATGTGGCGCGGCTCATTCCACTGAAACGGCATGAGCTTCTGCTGGAGGCCATGAAATATATGCCAGGCTGCGAATTGACTCTGATCGGTCAGGGAACGCGGAAGAAGCCGCTGCAGGAGCTTGCCAAAGCATATGGAATCAGCGACAGAATCCATTTTGCCGGCATTCTTCCCAGAGATGAAGTTTTTGTTCAAATCAAAGCGCATGATGTATACATTTCATCTTCTTCCTATGAAGGACTTCCCATCAGTCTGTTGGAGGCCATGAGCTGCGGCGTTGTCTGTGCTGTGTCAGATATTGAGCAGCACAGGGAGATTCAGGAGAAGTGCCCGTCCCTGATCACGGTGAAGAATACAGTGGAAGATTGGATTAAAGCAATTCAGAGGATTGCAGCCATGAGCGCTGAGGAAAGAATAAAAATCGGAAATCAAAACAAGAAGGAT
>JAILJR010000037.1 GCA_024694565.1 Butyrivibrio sp.
TCAAGACCTGTGCTCTTCTGAAGCTTGTCAAGCCTGTACACAAGCGTATTCCTGTGGATAAAGAGCTGCCTTGAGGTTTCAGATACATTGAGACTGTTTTCAAAAAACTTGTCGATGGTAGTCAGCGTCTCCTGATCGAACTCATCCGGATTCCTTCCCCCGAAGATCTCCTTGATGAACATCTTGCAGAGCGGGATCGGCAGCTGGTAGATAAGCCTTCCTATTCCCAACTCGCTGTAGCATATTACGCGCCGTTCTTCAAAAAAAATCTTTCCGACATCCAGCGCCATTTTGGCTTCCTTGTAGGATCTGCTGACCTCTTTGATCTCGCCGACGACAGTTCCGTAGGCAATTCTTACATCTGACAGTCCTTCCTTTTCAAGGCTTGAAAGAATCTCCTCTGCAGACTTTGCTATATCCGATGCCTTACCATAGTCACTGACATCCTTGACGATGATGACATTGTCCTCGTCAACCTCAGTTACGAAGTCAAGTCCGTTTCCGACGCAGGTCCTTGTCAGCTCCAGTACATTACTGTCCCTTCCGCCTGCACACTCGACTATCATCGAGACTCTCCTTGCATCACTCTGAATGTGAAGCTTCTTGGCACGACTGTAGATATCTACCAGGAGCAGATTGTCAAGCAAGAGGTTCTTGATGAAATTGTCCTTGTCGAACCTCTCCTTATAAGCCACCAAAAGGCTCTGTATCTGATATGCTATCATCTTGCCAAGCATATAGACATTGTCACCTGTACCTGTACAGATAAGAATATATTCAAGCTGCTGCTCATCATATATCTTAAAGTACTGATAGCCCTGAATGTCCTGGGAATCTGCAGGAGAATTAACAAAGTCCCTGGCTGAAGCCGCCACATTTCCGATATTTGTAGTTGTAGATGCCACCTCCTTGCCATCAACGTCCAGTACGCAGAGATCTACATGGGCAATGTTTTTCAGGCCGTCTATAGTATTCTGCAAAATCTGATTAGAAATCATATCCCACTCACTCCTCTATAAAGGCATTTTGGTCTTTTGCGCGTTGTGAAGTAAAAAATAATACAAAATGGCGTATAAACGCAGTCTCCCTTAACATTTTAATACAAATGTACAAAATAATCCACAAAAACAAAAGGGTTTTTTGTGTATTTTTTTAGTATTCAGCTTTAAAACAAACCTGCCGATATAGATGATAAGATAAAGTATATCTGTACACAAGGAGGTGCCTATGGATATTCCCGCTTTATCGATGGCTATGTCTCAGAACAAGCTTCTGAACGATGTCGGAGTTGCCATGCTCTCCAAAAATCTTGACACAATGCAGGAGAACGGAGATGCGCTTGTTGCAACTATACAGAGTGCAGCTGAATTATCAGTAAACCCCGATATAGGTTCAAACCTCGACATCAGGATCTGAGCCATCAGAAAAATGTGCCCGCGGCACTAAGAAGGAGCTGTCAAACTAACGTTTGACAGCTCCTTTGACGGTTAAAATCCGGTTGCCAGCAGGGGCAGGTCAGTCCGCCGCGATGATAGGCTTCCCGGAGGACGCTCTCGCTCAGTAAAAAACGTAGCGGCACTAAGGCAGCAAAGTACGCTGCCTAAGTGCCGACGTTTTTCAATGCTCTCCGGCTCAGCCATACATTCGCTCTGGCCTGACCTGCCCCTGCTGGCAACCGGATTTTAGCCTGTTTTGTTCCTGTTCATACAAGTGATGACAGAAATTCAATTCCTATCATATAAGCAAGTGCAATGGCAACTGCAATTATAAGAGATGCAGTTATTAGTTTGTAGCCTTGCTTTTTAGATTTGGGGATATTTATGAAAAAATCTTTGCGGCCCTCAATCTCGGATATCTTGTAGAGGATGCACAGGCCGATGGCTACGGCTATGACGGCGAGGACAAAATATATTCCAATGGATATGAGCTGCTGGGTCAGTTCACTCATCTCTGGAAGATATTGCTCGGCTTCCTCCAGAAGATCAGATGAGAGGTACATTGTTATCACCTCTGCGCTGTTGAAGAAGGCATGTGCCACAAATGAGGCCAGGACGCTTCCTGTCGACTCAACCAAAAGCGCAAACATGATACCTATCACGGTTCCGTAGGCAAACTGGTTGAAATTCATGTGCATAAGTCCGAACAGCACTGACGAAAGAATAATGGAGCCTATTATGCGGCCCGTTCTCTGATAGCTCTGCAGAAAGATCCCGCGAAATACTATTTCTTCCATAAACGGCCCTATGAGCCCTATAGAGATGAGCATCTGCCACATCGGAAGACTCAGGATCTGGTCAGAGAGCTCCACCACGGTATTGTCCACAAACAGCATTGAAATGGCATTTGCCAGCGTGGCAATGGGAAAAAGACATACCGAATAAAGCAGCGTCATAAAAAAAGACGACAGCTTTACTCTCCGGAGAGGGATTATTACAGAAAGCTTCTCTCCGTAGTACAGGACCATAGCAAAGGGCGGCAGAAACATAACAAGCTCGCTAAGGCCGTTGTTGACCGTTATAGAGGGCTGTCCTCCGGTCCTGATCATCCACAGGGACAAAAGGATCACAAAAACAATTGTCGACAGTATCATGTACAGATAGCCTCTGTTAGCCTTTTTATAATTCATTTAACTCAGGGCCTCCTTTTTTCTGACTATCGAATCCGGATGGATCTCAATCTTTCCTTCTTTAAGAAGCCGTCCGACAGCTCTCTTAAATTCGTTCTTGCTCATTCCCGTATTCTTTTTGATAACCTCAGGTGACGCCTTGTCGTTAAAGGAAAGCTTACCACCGCTTTTATCCATCATGGAAAGAAGCTTCTCTGCGTCAGTATCCATCTGAAGATAAGCCTTTTCCCGAAGACTCAGGTTAAGCCTGCCGTCCTCTCTCACAGAAACCACCCTGGCCGATACGGTATCTCCGACTCCGATATCGCCATAGAGCTCCTTTTTGGGGAGCAGGCCCGAATAAATATCATCTACCGCTACAAAGGCTCCGAAGTTGTCACTCATCTCATACACAGTTCCCCTGACCTTATCATCCTTCGCATAGGGACTTTTGTCCTTAAGATATTCATAGACATTCATTGTGACACAGAGTCTTTCGCTCTTATCGATGTAAAGCGCACAAAGGACCTCTTCCCCTGCCCTGACCTTTTTTGTCTGCTGCTTAAAGGGCAAGAGAACGTCCTTCTCAAGCCCCCAGTCCATAAATGCTCCAATCTTTCCGACTTCCTTCACCCGAAGAAGCCTCACATCCGAAAGCATGATCTTTGGCTGCCTTGTGGTCGCTATCAGCCTGTCATCAGAATCCCTGTATATGAAAACTTCTATCTGCGACCCTATATCAGTTCCCTCAGGAACCTGCTTCGCAGGAAGAAGTACCTTTTCATCCGAATCCTTATCATCCGAAAGATATACTCCGAAATCCACCTTTTTGACAACAGAAAGTGTCTGCTTTTCTCCCAATCTTATCATAATGACCTCACTTAAATTCAACTGTGCATACGCTTTTTCCCTGTCCGTCCTTCAGATTAGTAGTATAAATCAATTTACCGTCATTTGAAACCTTCATGACATCGGGATAAAGGACATCTCCCAGCAGCGCCTGCTTTTTGTATTCCGCCCTCATGGACTTTACATTCAATGCCCTGTCAGGAAGACAGTCCATGGCCATCCTGATGTACTGGCCGTTATTCACATGATTGTTGGTATCAAGATGATGCCTCTTGACAACAATCTCGTCCGCCGGAATATGCTCTCCCTCAGTCGGCAGAGTTATCTTTCTTTCAGCATAGTTCATAGGCAGCTTTTCCTCTACAGGATAAGCCTCTATGATCCTGTCGGTTATCCTTGCGGGGACCCCCTTTTCCATATTCACAAGCGTCCAAACGGAGTTGGCGACCGAAAGCCTTTCCCCGTCCTTTGTATCCATGAAGAAATTTCTGACTCCGAAAAACCCCTTTATCTCGTGAGGAACCGTACCTATTGTGACCTCTTCACAGAGCTTTGGATATCTGTTGACCTCAATCTGCCATGAGATAAGAACCCAGGCCAGATCATTCTCCTTAAGGTATTCCATTGATGCCGGACCATCCTGGGTCTGAAACGTCGAGCAGTCCTGAAAATAATTTATGAGTGATTCAAGTGTAAGATACGCATTTTTATCAACTTCGCTGTATCTTATTCTGGAATTGAATGTGTACATGTAGCTCCTTTCAGCTTTTTCGCAAAGTCCCGTATCTCAATCCACAAAATAAGTCTCCCGTCAAAAGCCCGCCCGGGCGACTCATAGAATTAACACAGGCTCTGCACCTGCCGTCTTATACAACAAAACAGCGAGATTGTTTCCAATCTCGCTACGTTAAGCTGGGCTAGTAGGATTCGAACCTACGTAATGACGGAGTCAGAGTCCGTTGCCTTACCGCTTGGCGATAGCCCATTGACAAGATTTAATTATACGTGTGTTTTTTCAAAATTGCAAGTACTTTTGTAAATTTTTTTATTTTTTGTTGTAATCCGGTTGCCGGCCGTTGCAGAGCTTGCCGTCCGGCAACTGAATTGTGTTTTTTATCCCGGATTTTCAATGAGCAAAAGCATCTCCCGGGCAGCCATGCATCGCGGAAACTGCCCGGAGCTTAAGTTTAATCGAAACCTTTTTATCCCTCAAAAAGAAGATCAGCATATGTGGGGAACGGCCAGTCCTTTTTGTCTACCAGCATCTCCAGCTTGTCAGCAGGCTCTCTTAGCGCATCCATAGCGGGTCTGACCACATCCTTATAAAAATAGGCAAGCTCTCTCTCATCGCGTATCTTTCTGGCCCTGTTTTCCCCGTCCTTGAGCTCATCAAGAGCTCTCTTCATCTTGGTCAGCTCACCGGTTATCTCCCTGAGCTCATCCACAAGGGCACTCTCATCGGCACCCGCCTGACGTATCTCGTTTACATCCCTTGCAAGACTTCCCGCATACTTCATAACCGCCGGGATTATCTGCTTTGATGCCATGTCTATCATAGTGAGAGCTTCGATATTTATTGTCTTGGCATAGTTCTCAAAGATGATCTCTTTTCTCGATTCAAGCTCAGTCTTTGTATATACCCCGAAGGAGCCAAAGAGCTCGATCGATTTTTTTGAAGTAAGTGCATCCGCAGCTTCAATAGTCGACTTGATATTGGGCAGTCCTCTTCTTGCTGCCTCTTCCACCCACTCATCAGAATAGCCGTCTCCGTTGAAGATGATCCTCTGGTGATCGGTAAGGTATTCCTTCATCAGATCGTGAACCGCTATATCAAAATCCTCTGCCTTCTCAAGAATATCAGCCGCCTCGCTGAATGCCTCGGCCACAATCGTATTAAGTGTCGTGTTTGAGCTCGCCATTGAGTCGGATGATCCCACCATTCTGAACTCAAACTTATTTCCGGTAAAGGCAAATGGCGAGGTTCTGTTTCTGTCAGTGGCATCCTTCTCAAACTGAGGAAGAGTGGATACGCCCGTCTTTAACTTGCCGCCTCTCTTACTTGATTTTGCAACACCAGTCTCGATGAGCTGCCTTACAACATCCTCAAGCTGCTCACCAAGGAATACGGATATGATTGCCGGCGGCGCCTCATTGGCTCCGAGCCTGTGATCATTTCCCACATCCGCTGCGCTCTGACGAAGAAGGTCGGCGTGTGTATCCACCGCCTTTAGAATGCATGAGAGGATAAAGAGAAACTGCACGTTCTTATTTGGTGTATCACCCGGATCAAGGAGATTAATCCCGTCATCTGTACAAAGCGACCAGTTGTCATGCTTACCTGAGCCATTTACACCTGCAAAGGGCTTCTCATGAAGCAGGCATCTCATGTGATGATGCTCAGCCACTCTCTTCATGGTCTCCATGATTATCTGGTTGTGGTCCACCGCTATGTTGGCAGTCTCATATATAGGGGCAAGCTCATGCTGTCCGGGAGCCACCTCATTGTGCTGTGTCTTGTCAGGAACACCCAGCTTCCAGAGCTCAGTATTCAGATCCTTCATGAACTCGCCGACTCTCTCACGTATAACGCCGAAGTAGTGGTCCTCCATCTCCTGTCCCTTTGGAGGCATGGCTCCGAAAAGAGTCCTTCCGGTGAAGATAAGGTCCTCCCTCTTCATTGACTTGTCCCAGTCTACAAGGAAATACTCCTGCTCCGGTCCGACCGAGACATTGACCTTGCTTGATGAGGTATTGCCAAAAAGTCTGAGAATCCTGAGAGCCTGCCTGTTTACAGCCTCCATCGACCTCAGGAGAGGTGTCTTTTTATCCAGGGCATCCCCTGTATATGAACAAAATGCTGTGGGAATACAAAGCGTCACTCCCGCGCCGGATTCCTTCAAAAACGCAGGTGATGTAATATCCCAGGTGGTATAGCCTCTGGCCTCAAATGTAGCACGAAGCCCTCCGGACGGAAAGGATGATGCATCCGGCTCACCCTTTATCAGCTCCTTACCTGAAAAAGAGGTAATCATATGTCCGTCACTGTCAGCACTTGTGACAAATGAATCGTGCTTTTCAGCAGTAATACCAGTAAGCGGCTGGAACCAGTGCGTATAGTGTGTTGCACCGTGCTCCACCGCCCAGTTCTTCATGGCATTGGCCACAACATCTGCGGATTCCTTTGAAAGCGCCCCTCCGTTTTCAATGACGCTCACAACTTCCTTATAAACATTCTTTGGAAGGCGCTCCCTCATTTTTGCTCTGGTAAAAACGTTCTGTCCAAAGATTTCTTCTACGTTAAATGCACTGTTCATCTGCCTTCTACCTCTTGTCAAAAATTATTGTATTACAGTGTACAATAATTTCCCAAAAACATGAAGTGTTTTTTTGTGTTTTTTTCAGCTTTCCTTCGCACGTACTCTCAGAATATCATATTCTGAAGGTCTCTCTGACAGGTCAAGGTAGATCATCTGCTTTGAATGAGGACAGGAATCCACAAAAGCTCCATCTTCTGTGTACATCCCGTTCACAATCACTTCAACATCGGTTCCGTCCGGCTTCATTATTTCTATCCGGTCTCCGACACTGAACTTATTTCTCTGCTCTATTAGCGCAAAGCCTCTCTCATCTATGGAATATACGATCCCAAGATAGGTATACTCATTTATATATGTGTTATTGTCATAGATCTGGGCCTCATCACTGGGCTTTCCAAAGTAAAAGCCTGTGGTGAACTGCCTGTAGGTACACTTTGAGATCTGGTCCAGGTACCATGGCATATTTTCCCTGTATTTTTCTTCAGACTCAAAAAAGTCATCAATGGCTTTTCTGTAGGTTCTTGCCACTGTTGCAACGTAAAGGGCCGTCTTCATCCTTCCCTCGATCTTGCAGCTGTCCACACCCGCGTCAACCAGCTCCGGTATATGCTCTATCATGCAAAGATCCTTTGAATTGAAGATATAGGTTCCTCTCTCATTTTCATAGACCGGCAGATACTCTCCGGGCCTCTTTTCCTCAACAACTGCATACTTCCATCTGCAGGGATGTGTGCAGGCTCCGTGATTAGCATCTCGCCCTGTAAAGTAGTTGGACAAAAGACATCTTCCCGAGTAAGAGATGCACATGGCACCATGGATAAAGCACTCCATCTCAAGGTCAGCCGGTATCTTCTCTTTTATCTCCTTTATCTCAGCCATGGACAGCTCCCTGGCGGCAACCACCCTCTTTGCGCCAAGCTGGTACCAGAAATTGTAGGTCTCATAATTTGTATTGTTTGCCTGGGTAGACACATGGATATCGATATTCGGACATATCCTCCTGGCCTTCATAAAGATTCCCGGATCAGCGATTATCAAAGCGTCCGGGCCAAGCTCTGAAAGCTCATGAAGATATTTTTCAACGCCATCCAGATCATAGTTATGGGCAAGTATGTTCACGGTGACATGAACCCTCACGTTGTGCTCATGCGCAAAGGCGATCCCTTCCTTCATCTCATCATGGTTAAAGTTCTTGGCCTTGGCACGAAGTCCAAATGCATCCCCTCCGATATATACAGCATCCGCACCAAAAATAACCGCAGTCTTCAAAACCTCAAGACTGCTGGCAGGTATTAATAATTCCGGTTTCTTCATATGTTTATCCATTCCTTTTTTTCTAATGGCAGAGCCGGCACAATATTCCTTAGCATATGCATTTCCGGTTCGCATGCAAAAGATCTTCCTGTTTCGAAGACAAATGCTCCTCCCGCGCGAATTTCTATATTCTTACAGAAAGCGCCATCCCGTCGCCAACAGTCAAAATAACCGTATTGAGCATCTCATTGTGCTTGAGCTCATAGAGGTATTCCCGCATTCGAGCGTGTATCGTCCTGTTCCTTCGCGTGACCGCAAACCTTGATTCAAATACATCCCCGTCCTGAAGAACATTGTCGGACAACAGAAGACCTCCCTTGTCCAGAATACGAAGACAGTCGGGAAGAAAATTTATGTACTGCCCCTTTGCTGCATCCATAAAAATAAAATCATATCCCGGCTCAAGCCCCTTGAGCACCTCCAGAGCATCACCCTCGATCAGCTCTATCTTGCCATCCCTGTCGTATTTTGCAAAATTCTCTCTGGCCTTTGGTATCCTCTTTTCATATTTCTCTATGGTAGTTATCTTCGCATCCTCCGGGCTGTATCTTGCCATCAGGAGCGCAGAAAAGCCAACAGCGCAGCCCACCTCAAGAATCCTCCTGGGGCGGGACTGCGCCATAAGAAATTTCAGCAGTGCCTGGGAGTCCTTGCGGATTATTGGTACCTGATCCGCCCTGGCTGCCCTCTCTACTTCATCCAGAAAAGGATCGTTTCCCGGATCGAGAGAATTTATAAATGTAGTGATCCTGTCATTGTCAGCCACCGTTTGTCACCTCAACAGCCGCGTCGGAGTTCTCCCCTGACGGCGCACTTTCTGTTCCTGTCGAACCCGAAGCTGCCGCTCCGCTCTCTGAGGAATCGCCTCCTCCTGCCATCAGAGATATCATCTCCTCCGGTGTCATAGATGTACTCAGCTCATAGGTCCCCGGCTGCTCCTGACCGTGGTACTCTGAAAACCTCTCCTGAAGCTTAAAGAGTGTTGTGTCTGTTATAAGACCTACGCTTGCCAGATTATCGGCAATTGTGTTTACAGAATCTCCCTTGTTGACAGTAAAGTTCACCGTCCTTCCGGTACCTGATGATACAGGCTGCTGATTGAAGATATGATAACCATAGCTGTACGCCAGCTTTGAGTACTTGGAGATAAGCATTATCATAACTATCACGAAAACAATCTTGACGATCGCATCGAGTATTCCAAGTCCTATCGTCTTTGCATTCATAGAAATAATACACCCCTAAAGACTTCAGAAGTTATTGTCCATGATGATAGGCATGATCATAGGCCTTCTCTTTGTCTTTTTCCATACGTAATCGCCGAGGACATCCTTAACTATGTTCTTGAGCTTAGTCCAGTCGGACACGCCTCTCTCAAGAGCTTCTGTCACTTCGTCGTAGACAAGATCAGTGGCATCGTCAATAAGCTTGTCCGATTCCCTGACATACACAAAACCTCTTGACACAATGCTTGGTCCGGAAATAATCTGTGCTGCCGCCTTGTCTATTCCAAAAACAATTATTACAATACCATCCTCAGCAAGGTGCTGTCTATCCCTAAGTACAACATTTCCCACATCGCCAACGCCCAAGCCGTCAACCATAATAGCTCCTACCGGCACTTTGCCTGCTATTCTGGCCCCCTGGTCGTCCATCTCAAGTATTTCACCCGAATGAAGGATAAAGATATTCTCCTTTGGAATACCAAGATCCTTTGCAATATTGCTCTGGGCACGAAGGTGCCTGTACTCACCATGTACGGGGACAGCATATTTGGGCTTTACAAGCGTATATATAAGCTTTATGTCCTCCTGGCAGGCGTGTCCGGATACATGTACATCCTGGAAAATTACATCTGCCCCCTTCATCTGGAGCTCGTTAATAATATTGGTCACCGCCTTCTCGTTTCCGGGTATCGGGTGTGACGAAAAAATAACTGTATCTCCGGGGCCAATGGATATCTTTCTGTGCTGACCGCTTGCCATCCTTGACAGAGCCGCCATACTCTCACCCTGGCTTCCCGTAGTGATTATTACCGTCTTATTCTCCGGGTAGCTCTTTATAAGATCGATATCTACAAGCGTGTTCTCAGGAATCTTGATGCACTCAAGCTTCTGGGCTATGTCTATGATGCTGACCATGCTCCGCCCCTCGACCACAACTTTTTTGCCATACTTGTGAGCCGTGTTTATTATCTGCTGAACCCTGTCTACATTCGACGCAAATGTGGCTACAATTATCCTCGAATTTACATGCTCCTCAAAAAGTGAGTCGAGAGCTCTGCCCACAGTCTTTTCAGATGCTGTAAATCCCGGTCTCTCGGCATTTGTGGAGTCACACATAAGTGCCAGAACACCCTTCTTGCCTATTTCAGCAAATCTCTGAAGATCAATGGGATCACCGAATACCGGTGTATAGTCCACCTTGAAGTCGCCGGTATGGACCACAGTTCCTGCCGGCGAGTAGATTGCAAGAGCTGCTGCATCAACAATCGAGTGATTGGTCCGTATGAACTCAACCCTGAACTGACCAAGGTTAATGGACTGACCGAACTTGACAACCTTTCTCCTCGTCTTCTTCAGAAGGTTGTGTTCCTCGAGCTTGTGTTCAATTATTCCCATTGTAAGGCGCGTTGCATACACAGGAATATTGAGCTCATGAAGAACATAGGGCAGAGCGCCTATGTGGTCCTCATGTCCGTGAGTGATCACAAATCCCTTTACCTTCTCGAGGTTGTCCTGAAGGTATGTAATGTCCGGGATCACCAGATCGATTCCCAACATATCATCGTCCGGAAAAGACAATCCGCAGTCCACTACAATAATACTGTCTTCATACCTGAAGGCAGTGATGTTCATTCCAATCTGCTCAAGGCCGCCTAAAGGGATCACCTGCAGCTTGGAAGGGTTTTCAGTTTTGTTTTTCTTCAATAGTAACCTCCATATTTATGTTGGCGGATACATAGAAACAGACATAAACCACTCCCCCGTTAAATGTCTAATTCTATGCCATCCTCAGAGAGCAGCTTCCTAAAGACACCTGCTACCGCTTCAAGCTCCAGGTCGTCATCTACAATCACATAAACTGCCTCTTCATCTTTAATATCGGAGTCGTCGCGCAGAATAAGCGCCTCTCCGTCACCATCTTCCTCATCCGTAACCAGCAGATAGGTCTTCGCTCCAATAACAGTCTGCTCAAGACAGTAAAATTCTACCGCATCCTCCCCATCGGGGCAAAATAAGATCTTCTCCATATCTATCCACCTTAATCTTTGTCAAATTGAAAATTTTACAAAAACCGGTATCCTCAGTTTTTGCTTTGTATGTTGTCAATGTAGTCCTGCAGGATTATCTGTGCAGCTATCATATCAACATACTCTTTTCTCTTTCCTCCTGTTATCCCCAGCTCATCCATAATGGAATCAGCTTCTACAGTGGTAAGTCTTTCGTCCAGCATCTCAACCGGAATACCGCATCTTCGCTCAATCTTGTCTTTAAATTCAAGGCACAACTTGGAGCGCTCAGAGACAGACTCATCCATATTAAGCGGGAGTCCCAATACTATCTTCTCCACACCGTACTCCTGAATGAGCTCTTCTATGCGCGCAAGTGTTTTCCTTAGCTTATTCTCTTCTTTTCTACGGATTATTTCTTTACCCTGGGCTGTGAGCATTAGCTCGTCGCTTATTGCCACACCCACGGTTCTGGACCCGTAATCAAGTCCCATGATCCTCATAATATCCTACCGGGTTGCCCAATGATTGCTCCTTATATACTCAGTGAGCATCTCCTCAACCAGTTCATCGCGTTCAACCTTCATGATAAGGCTTCTGGCGCCCTTGTGGCTGGTGATGTAAGTGGGGTCGCCTGACATGATGTACCCTACGATCTGGTTGACCGGATTGTAACCCTTCTCAAGAAGTGCATCATAGACAACGGAAAGCACCTTCTTTACACCGGTCTCAGGTTCAACCTCTACCTTAAAAAATTGGGTATTTCCTAAATCCTGTTCCATAGATATATTCTCCTTAGCAAAACTTTTTCTATATTTAGAGCCTTCGCTCATAAATTCCACGCACAAAACATACTATCATAATTCTACAACAGCTCCATAAATTGAGCAAACGAATTATGAATTTTTTCGGCCGGGGAAAGCAGTATTCTTTCGAGGCAATCTGACTATTTCATGGGTACTGGCATTTCACCCGTCTGATGCTCCTGACGTTCACACAAGTAGTGTTTCAGAGTCTAGGAAGGATGTGCATTTTACGGTTGTGATCTCGCCGGATAAGGGATTGTTATCACTGTCTTCCTTAAGCTCTGCTGCAACCCTGACATATCTTTCTGTGTGGCCTACCAGGTAGGATTTATCGCCGTGCTGTTCCTGGTCTTCCCATAGGACATTCAGGGATTCTCCCATGAAGGACTGGCGATAGAGGTATGAGTCTTTGGCGGTCTGCGTTAGCAGCAGGTCACTTCTTTGGGATTTCTGGCGATCGGTCAGCTGATCTGGCATTCCTGCTGCCACGGTTCCCTTTCTGGGCGAGTACTTGAAGACGTGCATCTCATAAAATGCGATGTCGCTGACAAATTTTCTGCACTCTTCAAATTCTTCATCTGTTTCTCCGGGAAAGCCGACGATTACATCAGTAGTTATAGCAGGCCTGTCAAAGGCATTTCTCAAAAGCTCTACGCTGTTTTTAAATTCCTCTGCTGTGTAGTGCCTGTTCATTCTCTTAAGCACGCTATCAGATCCGCTCTGGAGTGAAAGGTGGAAGTGAGGGCAGAGCTTCTTTATGCGGGAAAGGCGTTCCACATTTTCTAAAGTTATGAGCCTTGGCTCTATTGACCCCAGTCTTATCCGCTCTATTCCGGCTATCCCATCTATCCTCTCAATAAGGTCTATGAGCTCCTGCTTTCCTCTGTCAAGACCATAGGAACCCACATGTATCCCGGTTATGACAACTTCCCTGCAGCCCTTGTCAGAAAGGGCCTTCACTTCATCAAGGACGTCTCCCTGCTCCCTGCTTCTTACTCTCCCTCTGGCATAGGGGATAACGCAGTAGCTGCAGAACTGGTTGCAGCCGTCCTGAACCTTGATGTATGCTCTGGTATGCTCCGGAAGTTCACTTAAATGCATATCCTCATATTCTTTTGTATGGTTTATATCTGTGACGGATCTTCCAAAGATCGTCTTGTCTCTCTCATCGTCCCTCGCAGAAAGAAACTCATCAAGAATTTCAACGATTTCTGATTTTTTGTTGTTTCCGATGGCAAGGTCTATGCAATCATCCTTTTTTACGCCCTCAAGGCCCGTCTCCACATAGCAGCCAACCGCAACTACAACTGCTCCCGGGTTTTCCTTCCTCGCCCTGTGCAGCATCTGTCTGGATTTTCTGTCTGCGATATTTGTGACCGTACAGGTGTTTATGATATAAACATCTGCCTTTTCATGAAACGGAACCGTTATGCATCCCGCAGATTTAAGCTTTTCTGCCATTACATCCATCTCATAACTGTTTACTTTGCACCCCAGGTTGTGAAAAGCTATCCTGAGACCATTTACGTTTTTCAGCATATTATATTTTCACTTTCAAAGATTATTCACAAAACTTCATTGACTTTTAACAAACCCTCGTATAGTATAAAGGAAAAAGAAGGAGGTAATAGACCAATGAAAACCGTTAAAATTTCTTTAAATTCTATTGATAAGGTTAAATCTTTTGTAAACGACATCACAAAGTTCGATTATGACTTCGATCTCGTTTCAGGAAGATATGTTATCGATGCTAAGTCTATCATGGGAATTTTCTCACTTGACCTCAGCAAGCCTATTGATCTCAACATCCATGCAGAGGATGGTGTAGACGAGGTTCTCGATGTTCTTAAGCCTTATATGGTTTGATTTTCTCATGAACCATAAAATAGATATTTATAGACCATCTTAATATATGTTAAGATGGTCTTTTTCTAGTTGTTTATATCCGGAAAACTGCCGCATATCGCCATATTTTGAGTATCAGCCGCTTTTTATTCAGAGCACTCAAAGCTGCTTCGATATTCATTATTTTATGAGCTTTTGTCGGGCAGCTCTTTTTATAATCCGCTTCTTTTTACTTTGTGATCTCGATTATCTCATCCGTCTCAATAGCAGTCTTTACCAGTTCATCGATTCTTTCCGACAGATTTTCCTCATGCCTTTCAATAACGTCAAGCCTTGGCTTGGTTACAGGATGCTTTGCAACAAAAATGGTGCAGCAGTCCTCATACGGCAATATGGATGTCTCATATGCATCTATCCTAAGTGAGATATCTACGATATCCTGTTTGTCAAATGCTATAAGAGGCCTGTATACAGGCATGTCCTTAACAACCTCACCCGTGCACATAAGACTCTGCATCGTCTGAGATGCAACCTGTCCTATGCTTTCTCCCGTGACAAGGCCCATGCATCCTGTCTTTGCGGCAAGAATATCAGCTATCTTCATCATGTAGCGCCTCATGATTATCGTAAGTTCATCGTGGGGACACTTCTCATAAATGTACATCTGAATTTCCGTAAAGTTTATTACGTGAAGCCTTATTTTGCCGGTATATCTTGCAATAACTCCAGCCAGGTCAACGACCTTCTGCTTTGCCTTCTCACTGGTATAGGGAGGTGCATTGAAATAGACTGCCTCAAGATCGACTCCTCTCTTTGCGATCATGAAGCCGGCAACAGGAGAGTCAATTCCACCGGACAAAAGAAGCATTGCCTTTCCCGCAGTTCCTATCGGCATGCCTCCGGGTCCCGGAATGACCTCCGAGAAAATATTGAGCTGTTCCCTTATCTCAACATTTATAAGAATCTGAGGCGTATGAACATCCACCTTCATCTCCTTGTAGGCGTCAAGAATACGGGCTCCGATCTCTGCAGCCATCTCCATCGAGTCCTTGGGATAGCTCTTATCCACCCTTCTGACCCTGACCTTGAAGGTCTTATTTTTGTCCGGATAAACTCCGTCTACAAAATCAATGACAGCGCGGCAGATTCCATCCTCATCAGGCAGCCTGTTCTCACCGTCTCTGGCTATTGATACCGCAGGGCATATACCTGTAATGCCGAATACTGTCTGCAGGGCAGAAACAGTCTCATCCAGATCAAATCCCTCTGCCGCTACATATATCCTGCCCGCCACCTTGGACACCTCGAAAGTACCATCACATTTTGACAGCACTCTCTTTATCTGTCTTACAAGGGCATCCTCAAAAATATATCTGTTTTTGCCCTTTACTCCTATCTCTGCATATTTAATCACAAAAGCATGATACTGCATATTTTGCTCCTCTAAGATTTACAATTCAGCTGCCAGCCAGCCGGAGCCAGCCGCCACAAGTGTAAGTCTGCCAAAGGTGACGCTTTCGCTCCGTGAAAAACGTAGCGGTACTAAGCGCCCAAAGTACGTGCGCTAAGTGCCGACGTTTTTCAAGGCACCTCTGCTCAGCCTTTCACTTGTTCTGACCGGCTCCGGCTGGCTGGCAACTGAATTGTAACCTCTACGATTGCTGATTGTCACAACTCATTTGTTATCAGTGCCTGTAAAACTTCCTCATTGCTTCTACCGAAGAGGAAAGTGTTTCAATAAGATAGTCTATCTCTTCCCTTGTAGTCTCAACCGACATGCTTATCCTTATGGTTGACTCAAGGAGCTCCTTTGGAACACCTATGGCCTTTAAGGTGTCTGATACATGTGGATTGTTTGAGGTACATGCACTTCCCGCAGACACATATATCTGCTTCGCGCTGAGCATATTGAGAACAGTCTCCGCTGCAAGTCCCGATATGGAGACGCTCAAAATATGTGGTGCACCCTCATCGCAGGAGGGACCGTTAAGTCTTATTCCCGATATTCTCTCAGAAAGCGACTCTCCAAGATACCTCTTGAGTTCATAGAGTCTCTTCATCTTTTCATCGAGGTCCTCATGGCAGATTTGTGCTGCCATAGCCATTCCGGCAATTCCCGGCACATTTTCGGTTCCGGATCTCATGCCCTTCTGCTGGCCACCGCCAAAGCACACGGGCTGGATCCTTGTACCCTTCTTTATATATAGAAAACCCACACCCTTCGGACCATGTATCTTGTGGCTACTCACAGACAAAAGATCTATGCCTAACGATGCCGGTCTTATCCGCAGCTTGCCATATGCCTGGACTGCATCTACATGAAAAACGATTCCCGGATCAACAGATTTTATCAGCTTCCCTGCCTCGCTGACAGGTTCTATGGAGCCAATCTCATTGTTGACCATCATCATGGACACCAGAACAGTATCCTTGCGCAGTGCCTCCTTAAGGTCCGAAATACTAACAACGCCCCTGTCATCCACAGGAAGATAAGTCACCTCATAGCCTTCACCCTTAAGGTATTCGAAGCACCCTCTTACAGCAGGATGCTCTATTTCTGTAGTTATAATATGCCTGCCGCGGAAGGCATTGGCTCTTGCCGCCCCGATAATGGCAAGGTTGTCTGATTCCGTCCCTCCTGAAGTAAAGAATATTTCCGACGGGTCTGCCTTTAAAGTTGCTGCAATTATTTCCCGTGCCTCATTCACCCTTTTTTCAGCAACAACCCCCATGTGATGGACGCTGGAGGGATTACCATACTCCTGTGTCATTACCTGTGCAACCAGACCAGCAACGCTGTCAAACGCCCTTGTTGTTGCCGAATTATCCAAATATGCCTGCATTTTTAATTCCTGTTCTTAACGCAAAATTCTATGTGATTCTTTTCCTTTTACAGTCTGAGTAATTTACAATTACTGTCAGGAATTGCCTCCGTGGCGATCACCCTGACTGTACCCTCAATCTGTATCCGTCTGCTCCAAATGATACATGAGCCATGAAATCGCCGTAAATCCGGCAGTCTCTGTCCTTAATATCCTTCTGCCGAGTGTTATTGGAATGATTCCGTTTTCTATGCTCATTCCAATCTCGTCCTCCGTAAAGCCGCCCTCCGGGCCGATAAAAATGGCAACACTCTGCCCACTGCCTATCCCTTCGATACAGCTCTTCGTCTTTGAAAAGTCCTTTGCCATCTCATATGGTATCAGCTTTACATCTATGCCTTCCTTCTCACAGAAGGAAATCGCTTCCTTCATGGTCATTGGACCTGTTACTTTTGGTATTATGCCCCGTTTGCTCTGTTTTGCCGCAGCCTCTGCTATGGCCTGCCATCTCTTCAGCTTGTTCTCCGCTTTTCTGGCATCGAGCTTAACGATACACCGCTTTGTGGACATAGGAATAATCCTGTATGCCCCAAGCTCCACAGCCTTCTGAATGATAAGCTCCATCTTATCAACCTTGGGAAGTCCCTGGAAAAGATATATCTTTGACGGAAGTTCGTTTCCTGCTTCCTCTATGAAACAAAGATTTCCAAGAACGCTGCTGTCATCTATTTTTTCGATCTCGTAAAAGAGCTCCCTGGAGGAAGCAAACTCATCAGCATTGTGGTCCCCGGCACCGGCATTATTAGCATTATCGTCCCTTATGCTGACCGAGAACTGCTCTCCGGTCTTCATTCTAAGAACATTGACTATATGATTGTAATCACTACCGGTTATCTGCACCTTTTTAAAATCCGGCGTTATCTGAGAGCTGTCAACAAAAAAATGATACATTAATTCTTCCTCGACGTGATTGAAACCCAGTCTCCCTGGTGATGTATTTCGAGCACTTCAAAGCCAGCGTCAAGATGGGCTTTCTTAACCTCTTCTTCCTTGGTGTTTATTATACCTGAGGTAATATATATACCGCCCTTTTTGATATGAGCGCTCACCTGTGGGGTCAGCGGCACAAGTACACCTGCGAGAATGTTCGCTACAACAATATCATATCGCCCGTATCCGACCCTGTCCTGCACCTCTTTATCATCGATAATATTGCCTATCATCATATCAAACCGGTCCGGTGAAATATTGTTATTCTCCATATTTTCCTTTACGGCCGGCAAGGCACATTTATCCAGATCTGTCCCTACTGCATGGCCAGCACCGAACATCAGTGAAAGAATGGAGAGCACCCCGCTTCCGGTACCCACATCAAGAACCTGTGCCCCTTCTGTCACATACTTTCGAAGCATCCTGATACATAGCTGTGTGGTCTCATGCATTCCCGTGCCAAAAGCAGTCCCGGGATCAATGTGAAGGACAAGCTGTGCCTTATCTTCTTCATCATCTGCCTTCTCCCAGGAAGGAATTACAAGTATATCATCTATGTAGAATTTGTGGAAGTACTGTTTCCAATTATTGATCCAGTCTATATCCTCAGTGACATCAACAGATATGGTTCCGTCTCCGATGTCAGAAAATGTCCGAAGGTCATCGAGGACCTGTTTTATATCCTCTTTCATTTCCTCAGGCGTCTTCTTTACCTTCAGCTCAGTTCCTTCGTCATCAGTCAGATTAACCGTGAGCAGATTCTCATCATCTATCTCGACATAAAAATTCAGATAAGCAGCTCCTTTTTCGATTTCCACCGTTTCATCCGGTTCAAGCTCAGGTGCATCAATGAACATCTGCTCCTTGTCCTGGGCAGAAAGAGGTGCATTGTCCTCGATCTGAGCCCCTTCAAGTCCGATGTCAAAGAGGCTGCTGACAATAATGTCCTCCGACTCCTCATTGGTCCTGATTCGAAAACGCATCCATTTCATACTATTTTCCTTTCCTTTGACCTTAGAATGCCGCTGCAGAGGATTCGTCAGGTCAGTCCTAAATATTTACCTGTTTTGACACAACCCCGGAAAAATGCTGTGACACGAAAAACAGACAAGTTCGTGAACGCTTCACATTCCCGAACTTGTCCCCATTTATCATGATCATTCCCAAAATCTCTTCTTTTTCCTGCCGCCGCCTGAGCCATCAGGACCGTTGTCTCCATCATTGGCTGCCCTCTCAGCAGCAGTCAGTGAACTTCCTGTCTTCTCGTCGAACTGCCTCAGAAGCTCCTTCGCCTCCTTGGAAAGCTTCTCAGGAACCTGTACTACAAGTGTCACATAGTGATCACCTCTCTGGTCCTTGTCCCTGAGTGAAGGAACACCCTTACCGCGAAGCCTTACTCTTGTATCAGTCTGAGTTCCGGCCTTAACGTCATAGGCAACCTTTCCGTCAACGGTATCAATAAGTACCGTTCCGCCAAGTGCTGCAATTGCGAAGGACACCGGAACCATTGAATAGATATTGTAGCCCTCTCTCTGGAATATAGGATGATCGGAAACCACAACCTCTACCAGAAGATCTCCTCTTGGACCTCCGTTTACACCGGGTTCACCCTTTTCCCTTATCCTTACACTCTGTCCGTTATCAATACCGGCCGGTATTGTCACCTTTATCTTCTTTCTGCTGGCAATATAACCTGTTCCGCGACAGTCTGGGCACTTATCCTTGATAACCTTGCCGGTTCCCTGACATTCAGGACAGGTCTGGACATTTCTGACCGTTCCAAAGAAAGACTGCTGTGTGTATACTATCTGCCCCTTACCGCCGCACTTCTGACATGTCTGTGCGGTTGTACCAGGCTTTGCTCCGCTGCCGTGGCATGTAGGACATGGATCCTTTATAGTGAGCTCCAGCTCCTTTTCGCAGCCGAAAACCGCCTCAAGAAATGTAATGCGAACACTTGAGCGCAGGTTTGCTCCCTTTGATGGACCGGATCTTGCTCCGCCTCTGGATCTTCCACCGCCGAAGAAATCTCCGAATATGTCACCAAATATATCACCGAAATCAGCCCCGTTAAAGTCAAAACCGCCGCTGAACGGATTCCCACCGCCCTCAAATGCAGCATGTCCAAACTGATCATACTGGCGCTTCTTCTCCGGATCACTCAGCACTGCATAGGCCTCAGATGCCTCTTTAAACTTCTCAGCTGCGGAAGCATCTCCGGGATTCATATCAGGGTGATATTTCTTGGCCAGTACCCTGTATGCCTTTTTAATTTCTTCCTCAGAAGCATTCTTGCCTACTCCCAGGACCTCATAATAGTCACGTTTCTGTTCTGCCATAACACTCCTCATCAATCAGATAATTCTGATATTTTATTATACACTAATTGCCAGACGTATTATACGCCTGGCTATGAGAATCTTTATTTGTGTTCCCGCAGATAGTTTTCTGCGGGAACACTTATTAAATATTAGTCCTCAAAATATCAAACTTCTCTGTAGTCGCCATCTACTACATTATCATCATTTGATGTATGTCCGCCAGCATTCATATCAGGACCTGCTCCGGCTCCCATGTTCGGGCCGGCTCCCTGTGCTCCGGCTGCTCCCTGTGCATTCTCATACATCTTTGCAAACAGAGCCTGAGCATCATTCATGAGCTTTTCCTTCTGACTCTTGAGTGAATCGATCTCACTGTCAGAGAGCTCCTTGTCCTTGGTCTGCTCAAGTGTTGCCTTGAGAGCCTTAATGTCATCCTCTACAGTCTGCTTCTGGGAAGCATCAATCTTGTCGCCTACATCCTGAAGAGCCTTCTCTGTCTGGAATACAAATGAGTCAGCATCATTGCGGGCATCAATACCCTCTTTACGCTTCTTGTCCTGAGCCTCATACTCCTGAGCTTCCTTGACAGCCTTATCAATGTCCTCATCAGACATGTTTGATCCGGCAGTGATCGTGATGTGCTGCTCCTTACCTGTACCAAGATCCTTAGCTGAAACATTTACGATACCGTTGGCATCGATATCAAATGTAACCTCGATCTGAGGAACACCTCTCATTGCCGGAGGAATTCCATCAAGTCTGAACTGTCCAAGTGACTTATTGTCCTTAGCGAACTGTCTCTCACCCTGAAGAACGTTGATGTCAACAGCTGTCTGGTTGTCAGCTGCTGTTGAGAATACCTGACTCTTCTTGGTAGGAATTGTAGTATTTCTCTCGATAAGCCTTGTAGCAACACCACCCATTGTCTCAATAGAAAGTGAAAGAGGTGTTACATCAAGAAGAAGGATATCACCTGCACCTGCATCGCCCGCAAGCTTACCACCCTGAATTGAAGCACCGATTGCTACGCACTCATCAGGGTTAAGGTTCTTGGAAGGCTCATGTCCGGTAAGCTGTTTAACCTTCTCAACAACGCATGGAACTCGTGTTGAACCACCTACAAGGAGAACTTTTCCTATATCTGAGTTTGTAAGACCTGCATCCTTCATGGCGTTCTGAACAGGAACAGCTGTTCTTTCCACGAGATCATGAATGAGCTCCTCAAATTTTGCTCTGGTAAGGTCTACATCGAAGTGCTTAGGGCCATCTGCTCCTGCTGAAATGAAAGGAAGGTTGATATTGGTTGTAGTAGAAGATGAGAGCTCCTTCTTAGCCTTCTCAGCTGCTTCCTTAAGTCTCTGCATTGCCATCTTGTCGCCTGAAAGGTCAACGCCTTCCTTGTTCTTGAAGTCCTGAACCATCCAGTTGATAATAGCCTGGTCAAAATCATCACCACCAAGGTGTGTATCACCGTTTGTTGCAAGAACCTCAATGACGCCGTCACCGATCTCAATGATTGATACATCGAATGTACCGCCACCAAGGTCATAAACCATGATCTTCTGCTCTTTCTCATTGTCAAGACCATATGCAAGGGCTGCTGCTGTAGGCTCGTTGATGATTCTCTTTACCTCAAGACCTGCGATCTTACCAGCATCCTTTGTAGCCTGACGCTGAGCATCATTGAAGTAAGCAGGAACTGTGATAACAGCCTCTGTTACCTTCTCGCCAAGATACTGCTCTGCATCTGCCTTCAGCTTCTGAAGGATCATTGCAGAAATCTGCTGAGGTGAATACTTCTTGCCGTCAATTGTGCGGCCACGGTCTGTACCCATATCTCTCTTAATTGATGAGATTGTGTTGTCAGCATTTGTTACTGCCTGACGTTTTGCGGGCTCACCTACGATCCTCTCTCCATTCTTGGTGAATGCAACGATTGATGGTGTTGTCCTTGCTCCTTCTGCATTTGCTATAACAGTGGGCTTTCCACCTTCCATAACCGCTACGCAGCTATTAGTTGTTCCAAGATCGATACCAATAATCTTACTCATTTCCTTATCCTCCGTTTACTATAGTATTGTAATATATCACCGTCATTGTGAAACAGCAACCATGCTATGTCTTAGCACGGTGTCGTGGAACATATATCCCTTTTGAAGTTCCTGTGCAACCATACCTGATTCGTATTCCTTGCTCTCAACCTGCATTACAGCATTGTGAAGATTCGGATCGAACTCCTTACCCACAGCTTCAATAGGGGTTACTCCAAGATTTTCCAGCTCTGTGATGAGCTGTTTGTAAATCTTGTTCATGCCATCAGCAAAAGCTCCGTCCTTTTCAGCCTCGGGAACTGCTGCCAGGCCTCTCTCAAAGTTATCTATGACCGGAAGGAGCTTTTCAAGTACACATCCCTGTCCCTGCTCGAACATCTGTGACTTCTCCTTCTCTGTTCTCTTTCTGTAGTTGTCGAACTCAGCCATCTGTCTCATGACTCTGTCGTTGAGTTCGTCAATCTTTTCTTTCATCGGGTCCTTTTTCTCTTTTTTTGAGAAAAATCCCTTTTTCTTGCCATCGGATTCCTTGCTGTCTGCAGCTTCTTCCTTATCCTCCGGCTTTTCCTTTTTTGTCTCATCAGAAGATGGCTCTTCGTCCTTACCAGCTTCATCTGCAGGGACTTTTTCTTCAGAAGGATTATCCTCCTTCTCTCTGGCCTCCTGCTCAAGCTCCTCCATGATATTCTCAAGAACCGCTTCCTTGTCCTTATCCATCACTGGCTTCTCTGGCTTAGCGCCGGCGGCATTTTTCTTTTTCTCGCTCAAATCCTTAAGCCTCCTTAAATCATATTTGACTTGCCAAACTATTCCTTTTTATACAATTCATCAAGCGCATGTCTCATATTCTTCAAGGTAGATATTACCTTGTCATAATCCATTCGCTTGGGTCCTATAATTCCAACCGTACCCTTCATTCCGTCTCCAAGTTCATAGGTGGCAGTTACCACACTGCAGTCCTTCATGGCCTGAACCGGAGTCTCATTTCCGATGTAAACCTGAATACCGGTTTCCTCTCCATCAGATGAAAGCGTCTCCTCAACGATACTCGACAGATCCCTGGTGTCCTCAAATGTGCTTATGAGTTCACTGGCCTTGGCTGAATCTGTGAGTTCCGGGTACTTGAAGATATTCATCGTACCGCTTGTGTATATCTGAAGGTCCTCATCAGCTGTTATAGACTCAGCAGCTGCATCGATCACATTTCCGATTATCTGGCTGTGAATACCTGCCTCCTGCTTGACCGAAGCAATGAGCCCCAGATTGATATCCTCAACCGCCAGACCGTCAAGCCTTGTATTCATAAGTATGTTAAGCTTGAGCATCGTGGCATCGTCAAGAACCTCCTCGACAGGTATTATCTTGTTCTTGATAACATTGCCCTCTATTACTATCGTGGCCAGAAGATGTTCTGAGTCCACCTTGGAAATCTGGATAAACTTCAGCTTGTTCTTGCGAATCTGCGGCGCCGATATCATAGTGGCATAATTGGTATCAACCGCCAGAGTCCTTGCAACCTGCTTAAGCAGGTTTTCAAGCTTCTCCTCCTTGTCAAGGAGCATCTCCTTCATCTCCTCGACTTCCTTCTCCTTGTCCCGGAGCATCTCGTCAACATATACACGATAGCCCTGATCAGAAGGTATCCTGCCTGCAGAGGTATGTGGCTGAAGTATAAGTCCCATCTCCTCCAGATCTGACATCTCATTTCTGATCGTCGCGGAGCTTAGGTGGAGGTCCGTGTCCTTTGAAATAGTTCTGCTTCCAACAGGTTCTCCGGTCTGAAGATAGTTCCTCACTATTGCGTGAAGTATTTTTCTCTTTCTCTCATCAAGTTCCAATTTGTACCTCTTCCTCTTGGGCCTTTATGGTCATCGGAAAGGCTCTTTTCTTTTCGATGTTAGCACTCACCTCATTCGAGTGCTAACATCTTCTGTATCATAAAATATCACTCCCGGATAATATTGTCAACTCTGTAAAGATAAAAAAATAATAAATACAAAAAAGGCGGACAAATTATTGTCCGCCTCTTAAATATTCTATCAGATCTCTACTCTGCCCTGAACCTTGTCGTTTACTACATAGTAAGCGGCATTTTCTTCAGGCTTTACATAAACACTGAGCTTCTTGATGTCGTTGACATCTCCGCCCATCTCGTTTGCATAATTGTCCTTGGAGCTCTGAACGATTGCTTCATAAGGTACATCCTTGTCAGCATACTGTAAAACGATATTAGCCTTAACTTCCTCAGCCTTGGGTGCTGCTGCCTTCTTAGCAGGAGCTTCCTTCTCAGCCTCAACTGTCTCAGCCTTCTTAGTAGCTGCCTTCTTAGCTGGAGCTGCCTTCTTCTCAACAGCCTTCTCTGCTTCCTTAACAGCCTCAATCTTCTCTGCTTCCTTAACGGTTGCCTCAGCCTTAGCCTCGGTCTTCTTCACCTCTGCTGCAGCGGTCTTGATTGTTGCAGCATTCTTGCCTGCTGCCTTCTTCTTGGTCTCTGCCATTTTTTCTTTGCCTCCTCAAAATCACTAATGATTTACACGTCTTTCTTATCTAACGCAATTACGAATAGAGTTTACTCCGATTGTTTTGCATTGTCAACGCATAACTTTTAAAACATGACAATTCAGCTGTCAGCCATCAGTAGCAGACCAGAGCAAGTGTAAGTCTGCCCGGGGTGACGCTTTCGCTCCGTGAAAAACGTAGCGGCACTAAGCGCCCAAAGTACGTGCGCTAAGTGCCGACGTTTTTCAAAGCACACCGGCTCAGCCTTTCACTTGCTACGGCTGGCTGGCAGCTGAGTTACATTATTATGATCAGTTCAGGCTCCATGCTGAATAAAAGGTTATCAGCGTCAGTGAAAACAGTATCCCTGCGATAATGTCTGTAAACCAGTGGACACCGGCGAAGAGGCGGGACAGTACTCCGACTGCCATTACAAAAACCGCTGCGATCTTCAGGATTCTTACAAGCTTTTCATTTGAAAGAACCCTGTCCCAGGCCACCATGGCACTTCCCATCACGGTTACTATGATCAGGGTGTGAGTCGACGGATAGGATGTCTCCAGTTCGGTTTCTCCCGGCGGAATGATGGGTCTGTAATTTACCGGTATCTTTCCGAACACTACATAGATGATCGCAACTGCAATATAGATGATACCAAGTCCCAGGATTGCCCTGTTGACCTTTGCTATGCTCTTTTTCCGGATAAGCTCTTTTACTCCCATCACCGCAAAGCTTATGACGACAAGAAATGAAATTCCCATCATCACATCGGATACCGTATCAAAGACTTCATTGTATCCGAATGCATTTGCAAATGCACCGTTTAAGGCCGAAAAGCCGACGCTTGTTCCGTTGGGACCGATGGTTGCCCTGTCAACCATCACGGCCAGAAGCGAAAACGCAGCAGTTACAACCAGCAGAAAAAAAGCTCTTGTATATCTGTTTTCTTTTGTATTCATTTATCTGTATACCTCATTTACAAATTTCTTCATTCTCTCCATGGCTCGCTTTACCTTTTCGGTATCTATGCAGTAAGCCATTCTGAAATATCCGGGTGCACCAAAGCCGTCTGTCGGAACAAAAATCAGGTCATATTCCTTTGCCTTTTTGCAGAACTCTATCGAGCTGTCCTCAAGCGCCTTGGGCATAATATA
>JAILJR010000038.1 GCA_024694565.1 Butyrivibrio sp.
ACTTTGCCTTGCTGGTAGCGATACTGGAGCCCCAGCCGGACGTTCTGTGAAAGGCTCTGGCTTTCCTGCTGGGCAAGTGATGCCATGATCGTGAGCATGACCTCGCCCTTAGCATCCAAAGTGTTAATCCCTTCTTTTTCAAAGAATACCGGAATATTCCTGTCCTTAAGTTTCCTTATGTAATTCAGACAGTCCAACGTATTCCTTGCAAAACGACTGATCGATTTCGTCACTACCATATCGATCCGGCCTGCAAGGCAATCCTCGATCAGACGGTTAAACTCTTCCCGCTTTTTTGTATTTGTCCCGGAGATCAATAATGATAAATTGGCGTCTGATCTTCACGTCTGGCCTTCTGGTCATGACAGCGCTTGCACAGTGCACGCCAGTTGCTGCGGTCCCAGAAGAGCTTTTCATCACCACGGTGCGGGACCACGTGATCAACGACCGTTGCCTTCACATACTTGCCCCGCTTCATGCACTCCTCACATAAGGGGTGCGCCTGCAGGAACTGTTTACTTGTCTTACGCCATGCCGCGTTATAACCACGACCGGCAGCAGACCTCACCTCTTCCGGGTGCAATAGCTTATGGGCTTCACAGTATTTGGTCCCGGATGGAATCAGCGCCGGGCAGCCGGGGTGCTTGCACGGGACCTTCGGTTTTGTAGGCATTGTCTAATTCCTCCCATGAAAAAAGCCCTACAGGTTACCCTGCAAGGCTTTCATTAGTTGTGTTCTGTTGTTTTTTTCTTCTTAAGCGGTTATTCTTCAGCCCCTTCAGGCTTGTGGTAACTCGTCAAATACTCAGGGAAAGTCGTTGTTGGAAGCATACGGCGTTTTCGAATCATGTCCGCCCAGATGGTATTCCCCTCTGCTTCCGTGATAATTCCGGCGTCCATGGCTTCAATCAGAATATCTCCCGTCGTAATATGTGAGATCTTATATTTCTCCACATATGGTCGGATATCACGCAAATTATTGCTGGCAAGCGTTCCATTCCTCTGTTTCGCCATAGCAATCCCAGCGGCTTCACCTCTTCCGATAATCCTAAACCCCGCCTCAGGCGATGAAGTCATCTGCAGGTAATCATTGTATTCTACAGAACCCGCTTCCATACTCTCAACGGAAAGATCACCATTATTTCTCAACGTATCAACCCGAGCCAGAAGATGAGGTACTCTCTGAAGCTCATTATAGACTTGTGTGGGCAAAATAATTCTTCCTGCATATAACCTTGCTAAAATGCTCTCCTCGCGAACCCAAAGAAAGGCGGAGAGGCAATCTGTGTCAAAGAAATACTTCTCAGTCAATTGCTTCTCCTCCTTGATCATCTTCATCTAAACCGAACGCAATATCGTCGCGGAAAGCATCCAGTAATAGCTCATCGATCTTTCCTGAAGAGACCAAGTCTTTTTGCCTCAACTCTTCTACCTGCTTCAGATAGTACCCGTACGTTCTTTTCTGCAATTCAATAGGTGTCGGTTTATATAACTTATCATCATATCCTAGGTATCTTGCCGCAGACATGACTCCGGAACTGTAATCTTTAAGTTTATCAGAAGAGAGATATCCTTCCGAGACCAATCGCCAGAACATTGCAAGATGGCTCATCCCAAAGTATTGTTCAAGCGAAATAACATGCTGCATAGATAGCTGGCCGTCACCAGCAACCTTTTTTATTGCTGCTCTCAAAGACTTGTATGGTGCGAGGAAGTAGGAGGCAAACTAATCCGCACACTTCTCATTCTCACTTTTGGGATCAAGCCTTTTAGAGCAAACATTAAAGCCCGATTCATCATCAAAATACAAATGGTACAACTCATGAGCAAGTGAAAACCGCTGTCGACCATATGACATAGTCGAGTTAATCGCTATCAATTTTATCTCATTATCCCGGACACACATTCCACTGATGTTTTCTCCGAGAGGGTAAAAGACTAGTGTAAGTCCATCGATCTGGTTTGCAAGAGAAAAAATGTCAACTGGTGAATTGGCATCTTCTCCTAGCAATTCTCTTAATTCCTGTGCTTTTGTGCTAAGATCCAGCTTATCCAACATTCGAGTCCTCCAGTGCTTTCGCCATGAATCTGCTATTGATTGCAATCTTCCCTATATCGGCAATGATACGCAAATCTTCCTGGCTAACATCCTGTGCTCTAAAAGAAAATTGGATCGGATGGGCATCCTCCACCGAATCCGCAAATGCAGCGAGACTATATCCGTAAAGATTCACAACACTTTCCAGCTGATCAACAGTGAGGTTTCTCTCTCCGGTCTCAACCTTTGATATGAAAGTTTGAGTCACTCCCAAATAGTCCGCAATCTGTCCCTACCGCAGGCCTGCTTTCTCTCTCATCATTTTAAGTTTTTCATAAATTGTAGCCATGGCAAATCCTCCTTTCGCCTCCTAGTAGGATTATATGCTCTCCATGTCATATTTCCAAGTGTTTTGTTTGCGAAATTATGACATAGAAGCAAATTTCTTTATAGACACAATTCATCACCATCCCCAGAAGATCGCACCTGCTGCTTTAAGGTTTTCAAAGTTCTTGCAGACAATGACTTTTAAGCATCAGCGTAAAAGCCCCCACTCAGCAAACTTCTCGAAACCACCGAGGCCGTTAATGTACTGCCTTGCGGTCTCCACAATCTCGCTGTAGGAGGTTTTGCCGATATGGTCGTCACCGATCGCACAGCAGGCCTCTACCGGCTCTCCGGTTTCCTGTGCTTTGAGCCATGCCCAAATGTTGACGGATACGTCCGCCTTGGACAGATCCTTTCCATGCAGGCCGCCACCTGTGACACTATCTGCCATGTCACTGCCCAGTTTCCGGTTGGTGGCTCCGGTATCCACGTCAGTGCCGCCAGACCAAGCACCCAGCGGAGTAACCTCCGCACAGGGATAGGCCGTCCGAAGTTCCTCGGTAGGTGCATTGCTCTGGCAGATGATCAGACGATCATCATCCAGGATGTATTTCCCGTCACAGCCGTATTTGCCATAAATCTCCCGGGCGATTTTGGCAAGCTTCTGCTGTTCTCCCGTCACAGGCTCTCCCTTAAAAATCCCATTGTCACC
>JAILJR010000064.1 GCA_024694565.1 Butyrivibrio sp.
GGAGGAAGACTGATATGAAGAACCTGAGACTAAAAGCTGCCCGGGCAGGCAAGGACCTCTCACAGGAGCAGCTGGCTTCTATCTGCGGAGTATCAAGGCAGACCATAAGCGCCATTGAAAAAGGCGATTACAATCCCACCATCAATCTATGCATTGCCATATGCAAGGCCCTGGATAAAACACTTGATGAATTGTTTTGGGAATAAAAACGGCTGCATTACAGATATTTCATATAATGGATTTCCGGTTTTAATACTCGGAACATCAATAAATTCAAAATAAAGTCCGCAGCGATGCTGCGGACTTTTGCTCTCACTTAGTATTCTGCTTCCATGCTTCAGCTTCATTGTACTCGGGCAAGCTCGGCATCTGTATTTTTAAATGTTTTCGCCTGGCTCTGAACAGGTTCAATTTGTCTTCATTCCAAACTTGCCGCCCAGGAATAAGAAGCCTGTGAAGCCGTTCTTGTCTACGAGGGTTGTTGTGTCTGTTCCCTTGGGGATTACTACCGTGCAGCGGTTTCCTTTATATTCTCCGTCGAGGAAGCTGATCTCGAGAGTAACATCCTTTCTCTCAGCGAGAGCTTCCATTACCATCTTGTGGAAGAAGATCCACTTGTTGGTCTCAATCCTGACTGTGGCATCCTTGGGAGCCTTTCTGATCTTCTCCGTAGTATTCTTGTTGAATACGTTGTAGGCTGTAAGCGGTACTCTGGTCTGAATCTCGCCGCAGGTCTCGCACTGGTATCTGAGCTCTCCATCAGAGTCTTCTGTTGCTTCGATCGTTACCCAGACAAACTTGTGCGTGTGGCCGCCGTCGGAAGATCCTGAAGGTATGAAGCCTGTAGGAACTACAGTAACTTTACAGCTTGCAGAATACTCTTTGCCATCTACGGTTATGGTCGCTGTGATTATTGCTGTTCCTGTCTTGAGTCCTGTAACTATACCACGTCCGTCAACATATGCTACAGAGTTATCTGAACTGCTCCATGTAACAGGTGTTCCTTCCGGTTTTTTTGTTGCTTTCAGAGCCTTTTCCATTCCCTGGGTAAGGAATGTCTCGGAAAGATTAAGACTTACGCCGGTATCAGTTGGTGTAGGTGTAGGCTCCGGTGCAGGCCCAGGCTGACCTTCTGTCCACTTAGCAAACAATGTGATATCTGATGTTACTGCCGTATCGAAGTCCCAGGCATTTGTACATTCTATTTCTTTAAACCAGCCTTCAAAGGTATATCCGTCTGCTTTAGGATCTTCAGGCTTAGTTGCTTTGTCGCCATCCTTTACTATCTGATCTACAGGTGCTGTTCCATGATCCTGAACATTAAAGCTTACTTTATGTTCTGCCTTTGGATCGTACTTTTTCCACTGCGCATAAAGCGTAGTATTTTCGCTAATTGCAAATGTGTCTCCTGCCTTATATGCATTACCTGTTCCGTCAGCCTTTGTGTTCCAGCCTTCAAAAGTGTTATCTGTCTTTACAAGATTTCCTGTATTGTCAAGGACAGTAACTGTCTCACCTGCTTCATACGATTTTGCTTCGGCGGGAACGGCTCCACTTGTATTTCCATTGCCATCATAGGTTAATGTGACAGAAGCCTTATCATAAACTGCCACAAAAGTATATGGTTCTTGCTGTGTTCCGGAACCTTCTACGGCGAAGCCTACAGGGTCACTTGTACCTACTGCTTCGATTGGCACTTTCACATCTGTATTTGGGAAAGAAATCTCAACATATTGTTTTTCTGGGTTATATGCAACACTTTTTATTGTAAGTTTATTGTCTTGTATATTAAATATTTCATTAATTCGTTCTCCGGTGAGGCTTCCATCGCCCAAATTATAAAAAGCTGAATCAATTAAAGAAAACTTATCCCCAGCCTTATAGATAGTATCATCGTGCTTCCACTGTGCGAATAGTTCTGTATCCGATGTTATTTTGAAAGTGTCTCCAGCAGCATAGCTTGCACCTGCTCCATCAGCCTTGGTGTTCCAATTAACAAACGTGCATCCTGTCTTTTCAAGACTTCCGTTGCCACGAACTGTTACTTTGGCACCACTCTCATAGGATTGAGAATCTGTCGGAGCTTCACCACCTGTAGCACCATTGGGATAATATGTGACCTTTCTTTTAACTAAAGCGTTTGAGCCGATTACTAAATTACCATTATCACCTTGATATACCCGACGCTTAGGATCATCTGAACTGAAATAACTCATGTTCGCAACAGCCTGCTCTTTCGTCAGTCCGGAAGTGAATTCAGTATTATCATAATATACAGTCACACCAATAGAAGCACCGGAGGACAAACCACCCTCTCCGATGGTGATTTTAGCCACACCGTTATTATCCTGTATATGTACATTACTCGTTGTTTGCTTAGCTACATTATCTTTGATTATTGAAGTACCAGAAATCTTGAACGTTTGACCCACACAATGGAACACTCCACCCCCATATCCTGATGCTGTGTTCTCAGTTATCGAACCGCCGGTCATCTCAAATATCCCCTTATTATATACGCCTGCGCCGTAATTATTGGTACTGTTCTCGCTAATTGTGCCACCGGTCATGGTGAGTGTCCCAAGATTATAAACGCCTCCGCCGTAGTTGTTGACAAAGTTCTTGCTAATTGTGCCACCGGTCATGGTGAGTGTCCCAAGATTTAAAACGCCTCCTCCGCGTTCTATATTTTTGCCGCCTGTAATCTTACCAGCTTTCTCTGAACTATTGTCGGTGATGGTCAAGTTTCCCAAGACGTTGATCACGTTGCCGTTGCCAATCGCTGAACTCAAATTCCTGTCCACCGTCTTCCCGTTCAAATCCAACACGACATAACGATTCGCGCCCACAACGATAGCGGAATCACCGCTTGTAGCCGTGACGTTCTCGGTCAGCTTGAAATAGGTGGGGGGTGGTCGGGCTTTCACCACCAACGCGCGGTTCTCCATTATTTGCCATGGCAGCATATAGACCACTCCAGCTTACAATCTCATAAGCTGTAGTCTCCGACTTGCCATCTGCGGGATCCGTCGCATACGCCGTCAGATTCATCCCCGGCATCAGCCCAAATACCAGCGCAAAACATAGGGCTATCCCAAGCATTCCTTTCCATATTTTTTTCTTTTGCTCCATTCTTCCTTAACCTCCTTTTCTTTTGCAAAACAAAAACCACCAAATCTAAAAGGATATGAACTATCCCCTTAAATCTGATGGTCATCCATCACAAAGATATGAATTTTTGTCTACCACAAAATAGAACAGGCTTAGCTCATGCTCTGTTCAAAACTATGAAACAGCTCCAATTCGATGTCAGTACCATATTTTGATGTTCAGACAGATTGTATACCATAGATATTGTGCCTCTGCTGTCATTTTTGTGTTAAACACGGTCATTATAACACGAAGTCCACCTAATTTAAAGTGATTTTTGCTCCAGAATAAATTAGTAAACCTATAGTAAACCTATAGTGAACCTATATCACTTCAATTGTCAGATCATCTTTTGAAATGGTGCGCTCTTCCTCATTGGTCACAATAATATGATGCTTTATTCCTTCAGTTTTCTTAGCAAAAGATAAATGGCTTTTGATTTCTCTTGCAATCTGCTGTTCTGACGGATTTTTCTATCAGCCATGAATACTCATAGCCAAAGGCATACATCCATCTGAATCCCGATTCTAATATAAAGATGGCTTAGGTAAAAGAGATGATACGATTATCCATTTTTGTGGTTTTGTACGTTCAAGCTGTTTTCAATACATCCAAAAATATGTTTTTCTCCAAAAAAGACATCGAAAATTTTCGGAGTACATCTTTATTTTGGATTTCACAAAAAAAGATATGAAAATGGACATTATTTGAAAAAAATCTTGTTAGAAGACCTGAAAAAAACATCTTTATTTGGAATAATGATAAAAAAGGATGCTTTGATCAAGAAAAAAAATGATTATAAAAGAAATCTCAACATCTATTTTGAACAAAATAAGAGATTCAGATGTGTCTTAAAAAACAGAGATATCTTTTTTTAGCATTTCTGCAAAAAAAGATGCTTTGAGTCGCCCCAATCTGTCATATTGACACGATGTTCAAAAGTTAGGCTACGCCTCAAGGGCGAAAGAGCTTCATCCTGGCCCTGCCACCTGTCCCTCCCTGGTCACACTACGCCTCAAGGGCAAAAGAGCTTCATACTGGCCCTGCCACCTGTCCCTCCTTGGTCACACTACGCCTCAAGGGCAAAAGAGCTTCATCCTGGCCCTGCCACCTGTCCCTCCTTGGTCACACTACGCCTCAAGGGCAAAAGAGCTTCATACTGCTCTGCTGATCTTCTGCTACGGCAATACAAGCGGATCAGAAATGAGCGACAAAAAGCCTTTTCTTATAAAGATCCTGCCCCCGTATATACAATTGTATTCATGGAAACAAGTCCACATATCTTTCATCAGTTCCCCGATATCTATGTCCACTACGTCGGTGAGTCTTTCAATACCGGTATAGAGCTAAATCTTCTGCAAAACTTTATCTTTATCCCCGTTGATATTTTCCTGAGCAGATCACATAACCCTCATTATGACAATCAATTATAACTGACCATATCCCACAACAATCCTGACAGTCAGACTCTGGTAGTCCACTTTGTACAATCGATTATCTCAGTGGCGAGATCTTCATAGAATTCCGGCTCATGGCACACCATGATGACTGTTCCCTTATACTCACCAAGAGCTCTGTGAAGCTCCTCCTTCGCATCCACATCAAGATGATTTGTGGGCTCGTCGAGAACAAGAATATTGGATTCCCTGTTCATAAGCTTGCACAGACGCACCTTGGCCTGTTCTCCTCCCGAGAGGACTTTGCACTTACTCTCGATGTGCTTTGTGGTAAGTCCGCATTTTGCAAGTGCAGAACGGACTTCGTACTGTGAAAAACCCGGAAACTCGTTCCATATTTCCTCAAGGCAGGTCGTCTGAATATCCGGAGGCATCTCCTGCTCAAAATAGCCAATCTCTACGTGTTCACCCCTTTGTACCTTTCCTGATATTGCGGGAATGATCCCAAGTACGCTCTTAAGGAGCGTTGTTTTGCCAATTCCGTTGGCTCCCGTCAGAACAGTGAAGGTATTTCTTTCAATTGCCAGATTAAGCGGTCTGGACAGGGGCTCATCGTAGCCAATGACAAGGTCTTTGGCTTCAAACAGGAACTTACCCGGAGTCCTTGCTGTTTTGAAATAGAATTCCGGCTTTGGCTTTTCCTGTATTCTTTCAATAATGTCCATGCTGTCAAGCTTCTTTTGCCGTGCCATGGCCATATTTCTTGTAGCAACCCTCGCCTTATTTCTGGCTACAAAATCCTTCAGATCCGCAATCTCCTGCTGCTGTCTGTTATAGGCAGCCTCTCTCTGCGCTTTTCTGGCCTCATAGACCTCCATAAACCTGTCATAATCTCCAACATATCTGTCCAGGCTGTGATTCTGTCCGTCCATGTGGTAAATGATATTGACTACACTGTTAAGAAAAGGAATATCATGGGATATAAGGATAAAAGCGTTCTCATATTCCTGCAGATACCTGGTCAGCCATACGATGTGTTCTGCATCCAGATAGTTGGTAGGCTCATCCAGAAGAAGGATATCCGGCTTCTCCAAAAGCAGCTTGGCAAGGAGTATCTTTGTTCTCTGACCTCCCGACAGTTCTGTTACGTCGCGGTCAAGCCCCAGCTCGATAAATCCGAGAGCCCTCGCCACTTCTTCTATCTTTGAATCTATCAGATAAAAATCATGGGTTGTCAGCAGGTCCTGAATTGTGCCAAGCTCATCCATATACTCTTCCAGCTGTTTTTCATCGGCTTCTCCCATGGCATCGCATATTTCATTCATCCTCTTTTCCATTTCAAAAAGAGCATCAAAAGCAGAGGAAAGAACGTCCCGTATAGTCATTCCTTCCTTAAGCACTGCATGCTGATCAAGGTAGCCAGCCTTCACATTTTTGGCCCACTCGATACTGCCTGCGTCAGGCATGAGCTTTCCCGTGATGATGTTCATGAAGGTTGATTTTCCTTCACCATTTGCCCCAACCAGGCCAATATGCTCGCCCTTAAGGAATCTGAATGATACATCTTCAAAAATTGCCCTGTCTCCAAATCCGTGTGTCAAGTGTTCTACATTTAAAATACTCATATTACCTTTCCGTTCCTGTATGGCCTGCACCGGAATCGACGACTCATTGTTCGCACCGCCATCGACGACTCATGGCAACGCGGCATCCGGAAAATTGCCGGTGGATTTGTACCGGTTATTGATTATTAGGTATATTGGCAGATAGTCTCATCTGCCACCCTCAACTCCTGTCAATGACAGTCAGCATGTTCATTATATAGGCAAAACGGCGGCAAAAGCGACAGATCGTCTCAGCCGTCATCCTTAGCTCCTGTCAATGACAGTCAGCGTGCTCATCATATAAGCAAAGCTGCGGCCAAAACGACAGGTCGCCTCATCTGCCATCCTCAGCTCCTGTCAATGACAGTCAGCGTGTTCATCATATAAGCAAAGCGGCGGCCAAAACCCTCTGACGCTTCAATGGCATAATGCGCTGTGCCCACCACTGCGCCGTCACCCGCAGGTATAACATACACCTTCTGAAGGTGCTCCGGCATTACCTTGCCGCCTACACTGGCCGATGCATCGATAGTCGTACAGCTGCCTGAACCCTCTAGTTTGGATTCGTCCGTGTATATATCATATTCTTTTGAAAGCTCTTCACTTATGGCTGCAATAACTGAATCAGCATTCTCGGATCTGTATGTCACCTCAAGGTAGTTCTCCGGTTTGTTTGAATCATCATATATGCTGACAAAGCATTCTTTATCCGGTTCACTGCACCGTGCAAAAGACTCATAGTCATAATCAATTTCTATCCCGATCGCATCATTCCTTACATGCTCATATTTGACTGTCTCCTACATCCCCTCAAGAATGATAACGTCCTCAAAGCGCTCTCCGTCTTTTCTTGCTGCCTTTGTCCCGTTTGCAGGTACCTTAGCTGACTCCTCCGCCTTGTTCATATAATCTCTTATATTGAAGGTCTCATCTGTCCTCTGTTCTTCATCTATTATCCCGGGAACCTGCTCTGTGACATATACCTCGCCGGATGACGGATCAATATAATAACGTATCTGAGCACCGGTATAAGATCTGTAAAGAACAATGATCTCACCTGCCTCAGAGGAAGACACGTCAAAGTAAACAGTAACATCTTCCGAATCAGCCATTTTCTCCAAATCCGGATTGTTGGCATAGCAGTAGCTCTTTATTGCCTCTAGCGCCTGCTCATTGGTTATTTTATCTGCTGATTTGTTGTCAGTCTGTTCGCCGGCTGCTTTTTCTGCTGCTGATTTATCACCTGTCTGCTCGCCGGCTGCTTTTTCTTCTGCTGATTTATTATCTGCCTGCTCTTCAGAAGCACCTTCTTCCCCGGAAGCGGTACTCTCTGTATCAGTGCCGCTTATTGGTTCTTTTTGCAGGCCATTCTCAACTTTTACCTCCGAGCCACAGCCGCTAACGGTCAAAAGTATACAACATAACATCATTACAATTTTCTTTTTCATCCTGCTTTATCCTCCTGAGCCTGTGTGCTGAACCATTCATTCATGATATCATCAAGACTCTTATCATCAAAATAATCCTGATATTTGGGAACTTCCGCATCCCTTCCAATATAATTGGCAACTGCATTGGCATAAGGGTCATCAGTCAGTTCAGAGACAGGCATTGTAGTTGTTTCTATCGGCACATCAACAGTACAGCCATTCTCCAACAACTCGCCATCCTCTACCCCTAGCTTCCACTGGCCGCTGGACATCGAATAATATAAACCCTCGATATCGCTCCCTATCTGAATACTGCAGGAGCCTCCGCTGGAAGGTTCGCCGATCACAACCGCCCCTGCATCCTGAATGACAAACGGAAACAGATTGCCGCACGAGAACGCATAATTTGTAATAAGGACGCCATAATTATAATCGTATTTTGCCTCCTTGTCCTTTTCATCATATACCCCGTCAAAGTTGGCATCGATTTCAAATGTAACAGTCATCGGCTGGTCTGTAATAGTGTTCATACCATTGAGCTTATCCTGTCCGGTAGTCAGCGCAAGAATCGTCATCATCACATCAGGACTCCCACCGCCATTGCAGGTCAGGTCAAATATAATATTTCTGATCTTTGAATTCTCTGAAGCCTTTTTTAATCCACTTATAACAATACCAAGATCATCCGAAGGCAGCTCTCCCCCTTCGCTGTAATAATCAGCCCATGCTTCCTCGTCAGCAACGAAGGAATCAAGCCGGATAATCGCAGTACTTCCATATTCACGGTATGTGTCTTCTCCCCAGTATATTTCTCTCTGGACCGGGATCAGCGCATTCCGAACCTGCTGCATCAGTTTATCATTATTCTTAAGGTATTCTATATAGAATGACTGTACTCTTTGTGTGAATTCGGCATCTTCACTGACAGCAGAATCCACAGTAATTTCCGATCCGCTGGAAAACACTGTATGCCCATCACTAAGATACAGATCAAACAGCTTTATCATAGCGTACAGATAATCTTCAAAGGATGAAGAAAAAAGACCCTTTTTGATGTCCTGTCCGTCTTCTCCCAGACTATCCAGAGCCTCATCAAGTCCCTTTTCGGCAATTGCCTGCTCTAAGGCAGCTATTCCGGGAAAACCGAAAAAGTAGTCGAAGTTCAAGCAAAGATCCGCATAACACTGCTTAATGATATCTTCCGGCCGCTCCTTACCATGAATCTGCGAAAGCAACACATCTGATCCATACATTCCATCTATAATGCTTCCATCCAGGCTAACCCTCCGCAAATAAAGCTTCTCACCATTATAGAGCATGAAGTTGGTCGCGATATCCGTCATCACGTTTGAAAGCGTTGAAACCGGAAGATAGATATCGTTCTCATCACAATAGATTTCTATGCCATATTTCGCAAAATCAATAGTTACAGGAGCTGCGCTGCCCTTATAATCAATATCCACTATCCTGGCAAAATGAACGCTCATGTCCTTTAATCCCATCGCCCTGTCCTCAATCGGCATTGGCAGACCAAAGAATGAATTCCAGTCCTTCACAAAGATACTGCCTTCACTTGTATTGCAGATAAGCTTTGCACCATTCCAGCTCTCCATCTCGCATGCCCACTCTCCGGCTGCTCTGACACTGAAGGGCTGGCGGCCCAATAGCTGTGCATACTGATTCATTCCCATATAGGGTATGTTGGGAGTCACATCATAGAATCGAAGATCAATCTCACCATCCTCCTGACCATATGAGACCAGCTTAACCTTGCGTGTGGTATAGCCCTGCGCACTGGCAGATGAAGCATTTGTTCGCTCATCTGCTTTCTTCATATCTGTAGCATCAAATGACCTTCCTGCTACTACTGTTCCGACAAGCATCAGTGCCGTTGCTGCCACTGTCAGTATTCTTATGGTTAATGCTCTTTTCATCTATTCTCTCCTCTGTTAACGCCGGTTAATATCTGACTTATTCCCGTAAGCGCCCAAAGGATGTACGCCTACGGCAACCAGCTCCTCTATAAACGACAGTTTATATCTGACTTATTCCCGTAAGCGCCCAAAGGACGTGCGCCTACGGCAACCTGCTCATGGGATTTAAATGCCGGTGCATATCCTGCCTTATCCGGACTGATGCGGATAATGTATGAATCCAAAATACATCAGCTTACTGTATCCGGCTTCGGCACCATATCTGTCCCTGTCAGACATCAGCAGCTGATGGCAACACGGCTGCAGGCATATATATTTATGAAACGATGCTCACGATGATCTTCAGCAAAAAGAGCGCTGACACAATCCATATCATGGCAGAAATGTCCTTTCGCTTGCCTGCCACTAGCTTAAGTATTACAAATGAAAGAATGCCGAACATGATCCCGTCAGAAATACTCGAGGCGCAGATCATAAAGATGATAGTCAAAAACGCAGGCACTCCCTCAGAATAATCATCAAAATCTATATTCCGGATCGGCGTGATCATCAGTACACCAACAGTTACAAGTGCCGGTGCAGTTGCTGCGCTTGGAACAGACCCGAAAAGGGGTTCCAGAAACAGGGAGATCAAAAACAGTGCACCTACAGTAATAGTTGTAAGCCCTGTTCTTCCGCCCTCAGCAACACCTGCTGAGCTTTCGACAAAGGTGGTAATGGTTGAAGTTCCAAATACAGATCCTGCGGTGGTTCCAATAGCATCTGCCATCAATGCCTGCTTAGCATTGGGGATTGATCCGTCTTTCTTTACAATACCTGTTTTCTCGGCGCAAGCTATCAAGGTCCCCACTGTATCAAATAAGTCAAAATACAAAAATGTAAAGACAATGACTGCAAAATCAAATATGGAACGCGGGCTTGCAACAATCTCATCAAACGCAAATTCAAAGAAATACGGGGCATTTGGCAGAAAGCTTCCGCCTGCATATGTTGTGACGCCAAAGGGTATGCCAAGGATTGTAGTGACGATCATTCCTATAAGAAGTGCGCCCTTGACCTTTTTAATAAGAAGAGCTGCCGTAATGACGATTCCAAGCATGGCAAGACCCGAAGCTCCCTTGAACCACTGTGGATTCAATGCAGTTAAATTCGATTGATCAGCTATGATGATCCCTGCATTTTTCAGACCTATGTAGGCGATAAAAAGTCCTACGCCCGCACCGATACCCTCTTTCAGGCTCTTGGGGATGCTGGTTATTATTGCTTCTCTCACATGGGTAAGTGTCAGCAGTACAAATATCATTCCTTCCACAAAGATTGCCGAGAGAGCCCAATGCCAGGAATAGCCCATGCCAAGGCAGACGGTATACGAGAAAAGGGCATTTAATCCCATTCCTGCCGACAATGCAAACGGCAGATTTGCATACAGTCCCATTATCACACAGGCCAGAGCCGAAGATATGGCCGTTGCAGTAAATACCCTGCCAAACTCCATACCGGTCTGTGACAGGATAAAGGGATTGACGGCAAGGATATAGGCCATTGTCATAAATGTAGTGATCCCGGCCATTATTTCCGTGCGTACATCAGTGTTGTGTTCTTTTAGCTTAAATACTTTTTCCATTTGATTAATTTCCACTCCTCATCTCTATTCGCCGGCTGATAAAAAAGCGCCCGTCCGGCTCAGAATGTATTTAAAAAACGTACTATACTTCGATTATAACCATACTGCAACCCCTTTACAACAAGCGAATCGCGAGGTATTTCGATTCTGTGTTCTGCCGGCCGATCACTGAATTGAATAGTATAGTTTATATTAAGGATACAGGAGTTTAATTTTTATTTTAGAATATTCCTAATTGCTTTATTGTATAATTTTCATAGGGAGAACACATTTTTCTTTTCATAGCAAGGAGGGAAAATATTATGAAAAAGACTATCGTAACCAGAGTATTGGCTGCGGTCACCGGGGCGGTGGTATTCGCCGGTGCCTTCACAGCCGGAGTATCAGCGCCAGCCGCAAGAGTTGAAGCTGCAAGCTATGGAACAATGCAGGCCATAAGGAATGCCTTTGATGCAAAGTTCTACGCCAACAAGTATCCCGATGTAAAAAATGCATATGGCACAAATGCAGATGCTCTTTTCCAGCATTTCTCGACATACGGAATGAGCGAGGGAAGGATGCTCAATGCAAACTTCGACCCCAAGGCCTATGTTGAAGCCTATGCTGACATCAGAAATTACTGCAACGGAGACATCCGCAAGGCTTATGAGCACTATGTAGAGCACGGAATGTATGAGGGACGAAATCTCACTACATATGAAGCCCTGAACAAGCAGAGGGCCGCCGATGCCGCCAAGCAAAAGCAGAGCCAGCAGAAACAGCAGAAGAAAGCTGTCCCAACGACACCTAATAAATATTCGAACGACTGGTGGCAGTACTACTACAGCCCCGGCAATGACACCTGGATCTGGGCTTACTATGATATCTACGGGTCATTCCCCAGCTGGATCAACTACCAGGACAACTCTGAGTGGGATTACAGATTGCTCAAGGCATATTACGAGCACTACGGAAGACTCCCCAACCAGCAGAGATACGGCTGGTGGGACTGGTCAAACGCCTACTACCGTCTCTACGGCGATAATGGCTACTACTCAGATCCATGGTGGGATTACAGCGACGAAGATGCACTTAACTGGGCACTGTTCTATTCCATGATGAACTGATGCAGGCACAAAGCTATTATTTGATGGGCCGGCACAGACAACCCGTCTCTTTGAAACACCCCGGCTTCATCTGATCATATCCGGAGTGTGACTGTCTGTCTATGGTCCCTGACGTACAATGCAGAAATGAAACAAATAACGGGATATGCTGCCTTCTTTGGGAGCATATCCCGTTTTGTCTGAAAAAATATCATTCAGCGTCCATTTCCTGTTTTCAGGACTTCCCTGTCAGGAAGGCTTCCTGCATTTAAGCGGTCACCCCGGTATCGGACGACTCAATATATTTTGTACTTTATCTTCTGCTCGGCGGTCAGCTGTGCGCCATCAAACTGTTTGTAGAAGAAGTCCACAAGCTCCTCCATGGAGCGTACCTTATACTTGAACACATCGGCGCCATCGACACAGATTGCCTCGTTGCGAGCCGGATTGAAGACGCTTCCTGCCGGGATGTAATGCAAAAAGCCCCTGTCGTTAAGATCTACTATATACATTTCCTTATCATCGCTGATGGCAACCGTATTTGAAGCCGCATCATAATCGACGTATGAAATATCCTCCATCTGCACATCGGATATGAAAATGAACTCACCATTTTCCGGGTCGTATACCTTGAAAAGCATATCCTGCCCCTGCAAAAAGAGCAATTTGCCATCCTCGGAGAATCTGATCATGCCGCCATACTCATCCCCGTAATAATCAAATTCCTGAATCACGCTGTTATTGCCGGTATCGATAATCCGCATCTTCCCATCACCGCAGCTGGCCGCAACATACCTTCCGTCCCTGCTTACACCAACATTTCTTACAGTGTAACCGCTGGAATACACATTCCACTTGCCGTTTCCGATTTTCAGCTCCAATACCTCATCCTGACTGTCTTTGCCGATGACTCTTTTGCCCTCATCAACCAGAAAGCACTGATAAAAACTATATTCGAAGCCTTCATCTGCACAGTGGTACACCACGCTGTTTGACGCAAGATCAACCACGTAATAATCCCTATAATCATAATACAGAAGGTATCTGCCATCCTCGCCGATCACAAGATCAGGCATATCAAGCTCACCTGAGAAAGTGATATCCTCCAGCTCTCCCGTGCTGATCGTGTACTGATAAATCGCCATGCCCTTCCTGAAAATGATGATAGTGTCCTCATCCTTATAGAATGCATGGTCAAAAGAAATATCATCATACGAAATGTTTGTGATTTCCTTTCCGCTCTCATTGTCATAGACGTGAATATACCAGGTCCCGTCTATAAAGCCCTGGTAAACAGCAGCAAGAAACGTACGGCCCTGCGGGCTTGAAGCCATATAGTAAACATTATCTTCACACCGGCCGTAATTGGCCTTGTCCGGATCCGGCAAAAGAGACATCACTACCAGATTCGGCGTGCTAAGATCCCTTGATATGAGATGCCCTTTTCCAATGTAATAATCCTGCATCTCATCTGATGTAAAATAGGAAAGGCCCTGGGTAGGATTACCATCTGCACTGCTTATATTCAGTATTTTTCCGTCAAATGTTCCCACCAGCATCATGTCCGTATCATCCATCAGAGTTACTCTTTCAATATCTGAAGCAGCGGTATAATCTAATTTGGTCTCCCCGGTATCAAGATCCAGGTTAAAGAGCCTGGTGTTTGCTGTTACCACAAGGTCTTTTTCCATCCCATTATTTCCCTGATAGATCCTCGAACTGACAGTCACATCCGTAAATATATAATTTCCATAATAGGTTCTGTTAAACTCAAACTCCCTGCAAAAGATTTCTTTCCCCGTATCAGGTTCAAACTTCTGGACATATATCTTTACAGGATCGGAACTGAGCTCATAGCCTCTGTCAGCGGAAACAACAGCAAGATTGTCGTCCGCAGTAATTATACAATCCATTACAATATCTTCTTTTACGGCAAATTCAGTATTTGCGCCGGTCTTCATGTTCAGAAGATTTAAAGTGGTCGGATCTGCGCTATCATACTCCCACTGATAAACCAGAAGAAGGCTGTAATCAGAGTTAAAATGTGCATGTTCTACCGAAAACTCTTTTCCATCTTTTCTGTCAAACTTTCTCACAAAACTTCCATCGGAAAGATCATAGATCTCCAGTGAGCCGTCGGCACGGGTGTCATCCTTCACTACGACTGCATATTTGTTCATATCGTCAATATATGCGTCGTCAGCTATTTTATCCCCAAAAAACACATTGTAAACAACATTTCCTTCTTCGTCGAAAGCTGCCAGGTATTTTTCGGAGACAACCACCAGACGGCCATTGTTCTCACCCACGGCATATACACGATTCTGACTGCCTTCCATGAGCTCGGGATTTCGCTTCAAAATGCGCCTGCCGCTGGTCAATTCCCACCAGTACACGCCATAGTCATCATCAAGAGATACAAGTCTGCTTCCGTTGTTATTGAGTATAAAATCACGCAGCGGCAGATCATGCCTCAGAATCTTATCTGAAGTGATCATTTTCCCTGAGTCATAAGAATCCGTGGCTTTTTCCAGAGCATAAATGCAGTCGCTGACTAAAGGTCTGTCCTTACCGTTTACGGGAAGACCTTCCATGGCCAAAAGACCTGCTGTCTCCCTGTCGCCTGTTTCAAGGGTGTCAACAGACATTTCAGCCAGCACCTTTGACTCTTTTACCAGCATCTTTTGATAATTCTCGTTGATCCTTTGGAGATTGTAGGCATTATATATTGCAAAAGCTATTGAGAGCGCCGCCACGCCGCCTATAATGACCATGCCGCGCCTTACAACGCGCTCCTTATGACGCTGCTTAAGATCGTCATAGTCGCAGCCCAGGATCGCTGCCACAATACGAAGTGACTCGGATTTTATCTTCTTCCGGATCTGCCATTTGCTGCTACCCCTTACATCCGCAGCAAGAGGCTCCATTGGATTCCCCTCATCATCCGATAGCAGCTGCGGAGGAAAAGCTTCCGATGGCTCACCCTCTGCCAGTACCGCCAGTATGTTGTCCCTGCCATGCATTGCAATGAAGGTATCTATCTCCTTCATGACCCAGTAGGACTCCTTAGTAGCAGGTGTACAGATGACAACAAGATATTCAGATTCGGCAAGCGCAAGCTCTATATTACTGCCAAGCTCGCTTCCTATCGGCAGTTCCTCCTGATCCCTGAAAACCCTGTTAATTCTCTTTTTCCCGGTTTCCTGCCGGATCTTTCTCGGGATCCTGCTGGTCTCCAGCGCCCTGTGGATCCCCTTTGCCACAAATTTATCTCTGTCAAGATGTCTGTAACTGATAAACGCATCATACTTCATTTTCTTACTCCCCCAACCTTCGATCAATCAAACAAACCAATAACAGTGTATCATTAAACGCAAGAATTTGTGACGATTTTTGGTCCCGGGGGACGGGGTTTAGGGGTCATTTTCACCCAATGAGCCTACCGGCAAAAGGCCGGCCGGTCAGCTCCTGCTATGTATATTGCAACTAAGAGGCCTTTGTGATCGGTCGGCTCATCCAATAAAAAATGGCCCCTGTATTTTAGGAGCCATGATGCTAATTTTTGTGAAAAACTCACTTCTACAGATGTACCGTCCATCCGGTATCTATCTTCCTATGCACCTTTTTCAGAGTATTCTCATCAAGGTGTGGCCACTCCACTACCTTCTTGGCCCTGTCTGTCACCAGATAAGCCTTTTCAGCACACAGCGCAAGCGGCGTGTCAGACAATGAATCCGAGTAGAAATTCTCAATAAGCGGAAAGTCATTGTCGAAAATGTATCTCGACTTCCCCTTCGCATACATCAGATTGTCAACAAACACCCCGGTCTCCCGGTCATACTCCGTTGCCACAAATTTTACCCCAAGGCGCTTTGCAATCGGCGCTATGACGCATGTTGGCGAAGCACTTATGATCAGGTCATCGGGCCTTGACTGTCTGAGGTACCAGGCAGAGATGTCCGTCTCATGTGCATCCCAGTACTTCTCAATCTGCTCATCAAAGTCATCAATTTCACCCAGAAAGCTAAAAAAACGCCGGATCATCCGATGCTTTGACATAAGCCCCATCTCACACATTATCGCGCTTATTGCTATTTTGGGAAAAAAAGTTACCCACATGGACGGGTGTCTGTTCATACACCAGAATGCAAAACCCACAGTACTGTTGGGATAACATATCGTTCCGTCGAAATCATATACATTCATTAAAATTTACCTTCATTATTAGTTTTTTAACCAGTACGCCAAATAATTAATAACCGATACAAATCCACCGATAATTTTTCCGGATGCCGCATTGTCATCAGGCGTCGATGCCGGTTTGCAGATTCTTAAACCCCTCTTTAGCAACTATTGTACTATGCATTGAAAGAATAAACGTCAGATTAAATTATAAACAAATTATAAACTTTCTGAAAACATCATAAAATAATCTTAATAAACAATTTTTGAGTTAAATATGATGATTTTTATGATAGCATATGAGTACAATAATTATTACAAAGATAAATTAGTTAGTTAATTTATGTTTCAATAAACGGTTTTTCAATTGAGGAGGTTAATGCAATGAAGCGTGATAACAGTATACCCAAGTGCATAAAAGAAGGTATATTATGCTTTATGACCGGAACTTTGATGTTCATCGGGAACAGTATGGTTGTTGAAGCTGAAGAAGGCGAACCAAATAACAGCATCCCTGAAACAACCAATGATTCAGCTACTCCGGAAACCCCGGCAGAAAATGAATCTGAAAACAACTATGAGGAAGAGGCAAAAGATCTCGTTGACCTCCCGTCAGAACCTGATACTACTTCAGATCCTGTTGTTCAGGAAACTGATTCCGGAACAGAGACAACTGTTGAAAATACTTATACTGAAACACATGAAGATGGGAATGGTGAATCTGATGCAGTTGCAACAACAACAGAAACTGTCACCGTTACAGAGGCCGATCCTGATTCATTAACTAAAGATTTAGAAAATGTGACCGAAACCGAATCTGCAGATGAGAACGGGAATACTGTCATTACTACTGAGGGCTCTTATGTAGAACCGGTATCTACAACCGAGACAGAATCAACTACAATTATTGCTACTACAAACGAAGAGCTTGCACATGCAGTCATCAACGAAGTGCAAGAACAATCTCAGAGCAACACAGAGAATGAAGGGATCAATCTTGATCAGGTAAGCGATAATACCTTTATTAATAATGGTAATGATGAGAATCCAACAGCATTAAACCAGACACAGGCTATGGAATTAGCTGGCGTTGCTGATGGGACTACTTTGGTTGTAGAGACAACAAATGGTAAGTCTGTTGTCAGTGCTGATGGCGAGGAATTAAACCTTTCAAAAGGACTTACTGATCTTATCGCCGATTCTGCTGAAAAAAATGTAGTTGAATCATCAACCACTTATTCTCTTAATGGTAAGGATGTAAGTGCTGAAGAATTGGATGAATTAGATCCGGATTCTTTAGGATATAATACTGAATTCAACATATCCAAAGCAGGTGATGAAACAACGATTACCTACAAAGATGCTAATGGTAATGAATCTACTGTGAATGATGCGGATCTTAAAGACAAAATACTTGATAGCGTTACTCTTGAACAGACCGGTACAACAACACAAAAACGTGAGGAATGGGATCAGGAATATCAGGTTAATAGTATTACCGATGATAACGATGCCCTGAAAACTAAAATAAACGAACTCACAGAAGAAGGCTACACCAATTTCAGCCTCATAAATGGTACTGGAACATATGTAAATGGATCCATTACGCCTGAGACTTTTGACACTGAAGATAAAGCAAACACAAGAGCCACTGCTCTCAGAAATGACACAGACCACTATTCAAAAGTTCAGGTTAATCAAAGCGAACAAACTTATATACTCGAAGATTCGCGATTTGAAAATACATATAACACATTAGCAGACGCACAAAAAGCTAAACAGGCGCTTATAGAACAGGGCTATAACGAGAATAATATTTCAATTAATCCAAGTGATCAAAAATATACTGTAACTTATTCGAAAACATTTGATACCTTGGATCTTGCAAAAGAAGATAAGACAAGGCTTATAACGCAAGAAGGTTATAGCGAATCCAATATTCAAATTAGAGACAGTGAAGAATTAAA
>JAILJR010000126.1 GCA_024694565.1 Butyrivibrio sp.
AGTAAACATTTTTACCATCAACATCCAAGTCTGCGGCAGCCTCATCAAGAGAAAAATTATCTCCAAATTTATCTGACATCTCTATAGTTACAATCCTCCCGCCTTCTTTAGAAATATTTGAAAGAAGGTCAGCATCTCCACTTGTATATACCCATTCTCCTAAGAAAGGTCTTATGCAATATAAGTTTCCCATTTTTTTGTACTATACACAGCGATAATCCATTATGAAAGGTCTGACTATCGCTGTTATAGTAGATGGTTGTTCATGTGTTATCCTGTTGTTTCCTTGGCCGCCCTACGGGCCTTTTAGGAATGTCCGTATTTTGTAGTGGTCTGGTCCTGGGCCGTCCTACAGGACGCTTGGGAATTAACGGGTCAGGCAAAGGCCTTATCCTTGGCCGTCCCACAGGACGTTTTGGTGCATCTGGATCAGGAACCGGTTTTGTCCTTGGCCGTCCAACCGGCCGTTTTATATTATTTTCGTTTTTCTCAGGCTGGTTGGTTTGTTGAGGCAGCGCCAAAGCTGTATTGTTTTCTGTTCCTGTTTTTAGCTGATCCAATGACAAGGTTATTTCTTTCTTCCTGCGCCCTCTTTTGATAGGTGCTGGTTTTTCCTGGGGCTTTGATAAGCCCAGAGATTCCAGAATCTCAAATACCATTGGGATTGTGTGGACCCAGTATTCGTCCCCTGTCACAGGGATTGTTCCTTCAGGTGAGTTTGTCTTCCGCCAGGCGGAATTCAGCTCCTCTATCATATCCCGGTATGTCATTTCCTTGAACAGGCCCGCTTTGGTTGCTTTGGTTATGATCCGGCAGGTGATAAGCGTACTGATGAAATTGACAAATTCGCTTCCATATATGGAGAAGTCTCCCTGAACAGAGGTATGATCCAGGCATTCGTCGCTTTTATAAGCTTTGAACACAAGTTCCAGTTTCCATCTTTCGTCATAACACAGATATGCATCTTTGGCTTTCAGATCGCGGTCGGATTCAAATACGATAAGTCCAAATGTTTCTTTTTTCTTGTCATATTTGGCATTGTCATAGGAATTCTTTTCCCCCGCACGTGAAAGATATGATTGCTCTTCAGCGGCAGCCAGGGTGGAATCCCTGAATGCGTACATCCAGATTCCCGGTCCGACATTCGCCTTTTTATACTGTACTGTTTTGCTGTTAATACCGGTCAGTACACCATCAAATTCGGTCAGATGGAATTCCCTGATCCGTTTATCATTCCGTTTGACTGGAGTGAGGTAATGCAAAAGTGGTGACTTTGCCAGGATGTCCCGGATCTCATTGGGTGGAAACCCTTTATCAGTGATGATTATGCCCTTTCTCAGGCCATTGTCTTTTATGAAGGATCTATAAGAAACCGCATCAATGCTGTTCCCGGGAAACACCTGTGCACAGACAGGCTCCATCTGTTCAAGATCAAAGGCATAGATTACCGATATTTCTTCGCAGCCTTTCAGCCTGGCTTTATAAGAAAAGGCCGAAAGATCGTTCACCTCGCTGGTATCCTGCTTCAGCGTACCATCAATGACGATATGATCCTCATCACACACCCGGTCGATCCTGCGTTCAAAGAAGGACTCTCTCTTTCCACCATCTGCACCGATATTCCGGTACAAGGATGTGACAGAGTTTTTTGACAGGGAAGCACCGGGCCAGAAGATACTGACAAATGAACGTAAGTAAGCAGACTGCATCCGGCTTCCAGAGATCCCTGGTCTTGTCACCTTCAATGCGGCAAGAGCCATAATGGAGTAAGCATTATTAGCAGGATACACCTGCAGAAGATCTGCGAGGATATCGTCCACAACTGACTTTACCAGCGCACATGCTCCGTAAGACAGCATGGATGGTTCTGAAGAAGCAGTCTTTTCACAAATAGGAATGTATTTGTGGTCAATGATATATCCAACAGTCTTGCCATTGATCGGTTGTGGATTCCCACCAGGGATATATCTGGATCCGTTTCGTTCCCTGACAATGTACCTTTTGGGACCATCCTTGCCGGAGTCTTGAACTATAGTATTGGTGGGTCTTTCAACCTTTCGAATATCCTCTGGTACTGGCATGAGATCACCCCTCCAAAAAATAATATAAATTAAATTAAATATATTCAAAAATGCTACCTTTTATATAGTCCATTATATCATATATTTGTACTATTTGCAAGGAATTTATACAATATATTGTAATTTATAATAATTATTTTTGAAGGTTTTTTCGAGTAACAGTTTAGAAGGAGGGGGCCCGCCAAGTTATCTGTTTGACAATGTATTCTGAATTATCAAATAAAGAAAACTATATTATCAGAATAATATAGTACAGTTTTTTGGGAAACTTTTATTTTACTTTGTTCTCCAAAATCTTTCGAAATGATGCCTTCATAGATGCCGGGCCAACTCATGATGATACAAAAGGTCTGAATCAGAAAGTCCCTCTATTCCTGAAAGATAAATAAGGTCTTCCTTTTTTACTGCAAAAAAATATTCTTCTTTACTCTAATAAGATGTAGCAAATCTGATACACCTTTCATGCGCAGATGAAAGTTTCTCTAATACTTGTTGATCTATATACTGTATCCATAATAGCTATTACCGTCCTGTCAAGGACTTTTTTCCCCTTGACAAATAGAGATATATCTCATATATTGTAAATGATACAGAAACCAATTGATAAGGAGTCATTACAGCCGATCGTTAAAAAAGTCGTAATCTCTTGAGGAATAATCTATAATGTATACTGTTGAATTCTATGAAACAGAAGATGGAGACAAACCTGTTTTTGATTTTTTGATTTCTCTTGAGCCAAAGATGCGGGCTAAAGTTGGTGCCATGATGCAGTTACTAGCAGAAAAGGGAAACGAATTACGCAAGCCTTATACAGAGCACCTGGATGACAGTATTTTTGAATTGAGGACGATTCAGGGTAATAATATATCAAGAACACTGTTTTTCTTTTATGTTGGGCATCGAATTATCATAACAAACGGCTTTATTAAAAAAACGCAGAAAACCCCACCTAAGGAAATTTCACTTGCAAAAGCCAGAAGAAAAGACTTTTATCGCAGAGAAGCGGAAAGGAGTGAGAAATCATGATGACGCTGGATGATTTTATGAAGGATCAGATGAAGGATCCTGAATTTGCGAAAGCCTATGAAGAGATTCAACCTGAAATGAGTGTTATTCGTGCGATCGTTGACGCCAGAACGTCTCAAAACCTCACACAAAAAGAATTATCCGAAAGAACGGGTATTGCTCAAACTGAAATCAGCAAGCTTGAGAAAGGCACAAGAAATCCTTCCGTCAAACTACTCCAAAGATTAGCGGATGGCATGGGAATGGTTCTGAATATATCGTTCACTCCCAAAAAAAATATTTAATATTATCTGACGACAAACAGCATATTCCATATAATAGGGCAAAAAATATGGCCAGGGTTACAGCATAAGAGCTGCAACTCTGGCCGTAATAATTCTCCTATGAATTTGTCAGCATCTCCACATGATGGAGCAATTCCTCCGTGGCGCAGGGCTTGCGCATTTCTGATATCCTGAATCTGCGTCTTTGTGATATTGTTCGTGATGGTGAACGCTACCGCTTGGATATCACAGAAAAGAAAACAGGGAAACAGCGTTCCTTTACTGTTCCCCTTGTCCTCTTCCAATATGTCGAGAATTACTGTCTGCGCAACGGCATCGACCGCACTGAGCGCATCTTTCCGATTACTGAACGCGCTGTGCAGAAACAGCTTGCCCTTGTCTGTGATGCTCTTGGTTATGAAGGCATCGGAACGCATTCTTTTCGGAAATGGTATGCGACTGAGATTTATAAA
>JAILJR010000150.1 GCA_024694565.1 Butyrivibrio sp.
CAGAGAGTATGTGTTCGGCTTCCATATCATTATCCTTGCTTCGGTAGCCGTAATCATATTCAGAGATCTTTACGGTCTGGTAGACTATATGTTTTAATTAAGGGAGAACATGTTTAAGCTCATAGCCACCGATCTGGACCATACCCTTCTTACCAGAGAAGGCCTGGTGCCGGAAGAAACAAAAGAATATATAAGGAGAGCCGTTGAAAACGGAGTGTTCTTTGCGATCTCCACGGGAAGATCCATCAAATCCGCCCGAGGCGTGGCCGAATCCATAGGCGCAGCCTATATGGCCATCTGTTATAACGGCGCTCTGGTGATTGACCCCGTGAACGGTCTGAAGATCTACGAAAACTATCTGGAGGAAGATCTCGTAAGGGGCATAGTTGAATATGCCCACGAGCACGACCTCTATATCCAGATGTATGACGAAGGGACCATCGTGGTGGAAAAACTTCGTCTGGAAAGACATCCGGACCCTGATCTGAGGTACGCGGACTACCGCGAGGTGGGGGACTTCCTGGAGTATCCATTCTTCAACACGCCGAAGATCCTTCTGGCCTGCGAACCCGAAAGGGTGCCTCTGGAGCAGGCAGCACTGGAGGAGCTTTTCGGTGACAGGGTCTACATGGCTCAGTCCGACGCTCATCTTATCGAGGTGGTAAGCGAGGGCGTGGACAAAGGTATCGCTCTAGAGCACCTTGCAGGCTACCTGGGAATGTCCACCGACGACATCATCGCCTTCGGGGACAACACCAACGACCTTCCGCTCCTGAAGGCTGCAGGCACGTCGGTAGCGGTTGCCAATGCGGTGCCCGTCGTGAAGGAATGGGCAACCTACGTGGCGGAAGGTGAGCGAAGCGAAGGCTTCACTGAGGCTTTGCTCCACTATTTCCCGGAATTAGAGGGAAAGGATGAAAAATAGGATAAGACTTGTGCCGCAATTGTATGCAATTGCGGTACTTTTTTATTTCAGAAGTCTTTCTTTGATTCGGGCTTTGGCACACAATCTACGGAAATGTTGATTTGTGTACCATTTTATTTTTGCAAAAAAGGATACACAAACATTGGTAAATAACGATTGTGTACCATGAAAGTAAATAATGAAAGGTACACAAACAGCAAAAGATTGCTTTGTATACCATAAATGACTTCACAAGGTTGGTACACAGTCAGTAAAATAAATCTTTGTGTACCAATCAATACAATATAACAATAAAAAACCCCGCATGCACGGGGCTTCTTTGATCTTTAATCGACGCTGAACTTCTTTGCTGCGTTCACATATCTGGCCAGAAGGCCGAGATTGACGTAATAGTAGTTGAACTTTTCCTTGTGCTTGGACTCCACCAGTCCGGAAAGCAAAAGTTTTTTCATATGCTGTGAAATGGTGGCCTGAGCATAGCCGAATTCCTCCACAAGGTCTTTGGTGCAGACTGTCTTCATGGCTCTGTTCTGAGTCATGATGTATTTGAGGATCTTTACTCTTAAAGGGTGTGCCAGGGCGTCTGACACGTCGGCTATCAGCAGGATCTCGTTTTCCATTAATTCTTTGTTGTCTTTTCTGATTCTCATCTCATCGTCCTTCGATCATTAAGCATTATGTCCGTAATCGTATAATACCGATCGGGCCTCAATTATTGTAACACAGAGACCTGAGAAAAAACAGGGTGCAAAATATTTTGCATCATGGTATAATACAGGTGTGGAACATAGTAAAGAAGAGGTACCATCATGAATTCAGAACAGTACAAAAAACTGGTAGACGAGCTCATCGAACTGCTGGATGAGGGCGTATACGTCGTGGATAAGGACGGCACAGGCATCCACTACAACAAAGCCATGGCCAGAACAGAGAAGGTGGAAGTGGGCGACGTGCTGGGAAAGAAGTTCCATGAAGCTTTTCCGGACTTCAACTTAGGCGAAAGTACCATCTACAGCGCTCTTGTAAAGAAGCATGCCATCAGAGGCAATCAGCAGACATACAAGAACATTTACGGCAAGGAGATCACTACGGAGAACTCCACCATTCCGGTGATCGTGGATGGTGAAGTGGTGGCTGCCATAGAAGTCTCGAAGGATATCACCGAGCTGAGGACAATCACAGATACGCTTCAGGAACTCAGGGAGAAGAACTTCGCCGGGGAGGCTCCCAAGCCCCGGATCAAGTCATATACCTTTGACGATATTTTCGGTGAAAACGAAAAGTTCGAAGCTGTAATGGACAGAGCAAAGAAGGCCGCATCCAACGACGCTACGGTCTTCATCTACGGAGAGACCGGAACCGGCAAGGAACTCTTTGCTCAGAGCATCCACAACCTGGGAAGAAGGTCGACCAAGCCCTTCCTTGCCCAGAACTGCGCAGCTATCCCCGAAAGCCTCCTGGAAGGCATACTCTTTGGCACCTCGAAGGGCGCATTCACCGGAGCCGTTGACAGAGCAGGGCTTTTCGAGCAGGCGAACGGGGGCACCGTACTTCTGGATGAGGTTTCCGCAATGCCCTATGACCTGCAGTCCAAGCTGCTTCGTGTACTTCAGGAGTCATACATCAGAAGGGTCGGCGGCACCAAGGACATTCCCATCAACGTCAGGATCATCGCAACCGTAAACGAAGCTCCTGAGGAACTGATGGCAAAGGGACTGCTGAGGAAGGACCTCTACTACAGGCTGAACGTCATCAACATCTCCATACCGCCTTTAAGGGAGAGACCTGATGACATCGGACTTCTGGCAGAGAAGTTCCTTGACAAGTACAACAGGCGCTTCGGAAAGCAGTTATGGATGATCTCCGACGCTGCCCTGAAGAAACTGCGCTCATACGATTATCCGGGCAATGTCAGGGAACTGGAGAACATAATTGAGCAGGCGGTATCGATGGCAGATGACGACCACGTGCTTACACTGAAGCATCTCAACATGCCGGAGAAGTGGATAAACAGAGAACCGCTGCTGAAATATGACGACAGCGTGCATTTGGAAAACTATCTGGAGGAACTGGAACAGCAGATCATAACCGAAGAAATGCTGAAATCAAAAGGAAACATCTCCAAGGCGGCAGCTGCGCTGAAGATCAGAAGACAGACCCTTCAGCA
>JAILJR010000161.1 GCA_024694565.1 Butyrivibrio sp.
TGGAACGGGCTGTTCAACAAGCAAATCAATCAACGGAATGATAAATATATCAGATAGGCATTGCCATCGCTCATGGCTGCCATGGCGATGCCTCTGGGTTATGTTGTCAATGTGCTAATAAAATATGATAGGGAACTAAAGTTAATAATACTGAATTAAGATAGTAAATTAGTGATATAGTAAAAGTGATGTCGGATTAGTGATAGAAAATCAAAAATCATAAAATGAAATTCTGTTTGCGATTTGATGTTATAATATGCTATTTACAATATGATTAATATGATATCAGATAATGTATATTATTAATGATAATACAAGAACGATTTCTTAAGCCGTCCTAACAGATTTATAGCAAAGGTAAATACGGATGGACAGGAAATTTCAGGGAAGTTGCATTTATTCGTGAGGAATAAAAATGAATGAGCAAATTGCACGACTAAGATCAAATATAGAACTCCGTATAGTAGGTAAGGAGCAGGTCATAGACAATTTGATTACTGCTATGCTTGCGGGAGGACATGTGCTTTTGGAGGATGTACCGGGAGTTGGCAAGACTTCGCTCGCAAGATCGCTATCAGATTCATTATCTCTTTCGTTTGCAAGAATCCAGTGTACACCGGATACGATGCCGGCAGACATAACAGGCTTTTCTATGTATGATCCTGCAAGAGCAGAGTTTAAAGTAGTGCATGGACCGGTTATAAACAATGTCGTTCTCGCAGACGAGCTAAACAGAACGTCGCCAAAGACTCAGTCAGCTCTGCTGGAAGTAATGGAGGAGAGAAAGGTTACGATTGATGGAAATGATATAAGTGTACCACTTCCTTTCATGGTAATAGCTACGCAGAACCCGTCGAATATGGCAGGGACGTATCCTGTTCCTGAGTCTTCACTCGACAGATTTATGATGAAGCTCTCAGTGGGGTATCCTGATTCAAAAGCTTCTGAAAATATGGCAATGCGCTTTCTGAATGGGGAGCTGCATGACAGAACTGAGCCTGTTCTTTCTGTGCAGGATATCATTGTTATGCAGGATAATGTTCGAAAAGTAGCTGTCCATGACAATCTTAGGGCCATGGCCGTTAAGGTTGTTGATGAGACACGGTGTAAAACAGAGATTGCCTGCGGGGCATCTCCCAGAGCGCTCCTTTCGCTTCTGAGATGTTCACAGGCTCTGGCGTATATTAATGATCGCGACTACTGCATTCCTGAGGATATTTCGAAGGCTGCCATGCTTACACTGCCGCACAGACTGGTTTTGTCTGCCGAAGGCAGGATGAACAGAGCTGACTCGAATTATATCATTAGAAAAATACTTGAGAAAATAAAGGTATAATGAAGATTGTTGTTGATAAAAAAGGACTTCTTGTATATTTGCTCATTCTTGTATTGAGTGTTTTGTTTGCCAGCTTCTACGGTGGGCCGGTTTCTTTTGTCTGGCTTCATGCCATTTTGCTGATTTTCCCAATCTCAGTTCTGTATATTTTTTTGAGCCACTATTTTTTATCCCTTTATCAGGAAATTGAAGTTCACAAGCTGTCAAAGAAAGACAGGCATGACTATCGTCTTATTCTTGAAAATAACGGCATCCTGCCAATACATGGCATGACTCTCGGGCTCTACTCTGACAGATGTGATCTTGATGAAATAAAGGAAAGCGATGTCATAGCACTGGGGGTTCATGAGAGGAGGGAGATTGCCTCATCCATCAGATGCAGATATGCAGGAGCATATGATGCCGGGGTAAGATATCTCAAATTCACGGATCCCTTCAGGATTTTATGCATATGGTTTGAGGTATCGTATTCCTTCAGGGCTCTTGTAAGCCCAAGGATTACGGATATTGCCGAGCGTTCACTTGACATTGAGAATATAGTCAACAGTACAGGACTTAAGAGTATGCATCTGTTTGAGGATTCATCGGGTAGTGATCTTAGAAATTATCTCCCCGGGGATCAGATGTCTAAGATCAACTGGAAGGTGTCGGCAAGGTTTTCCGAGCTGATGACAAGGCTTCCTGACAGGATGGAAAAAAAGACTGTGAATATCATACTTCAGGCAGTCAATGTACCGGAGCATGATCAGGACCTGGAATTATTGAAAAAGAGGGATTATTTTTTGGAGTTTGCTGTCTCGGCTGCATGGCATTTCGGAGAACAGGGAGTGCCAGTAAGTCTGATCTATCCGGCAGGGGAGATAAAGGAAGCATTAGTTGACTCACACGACACTTTCCTGGAATTTTTTAATGAGGTCACCAACGGATTATTCTACCGCTCGGAAGAGGAGTTCAAAAAACTAAATGAAATGACGGATTTTGAAAGGAATGGAAGAAATGCGTCTGATACATGGATACTTATCAGAGAGGACAGAGAGCCGGGAGAAGGTTACTGCTGTATTATCTGACGAGATAAAGAATAATATGTTCATATATGCAGCTTTGATGATAGCAGCCTATGCCTCAGGAGGCCTTTTTGGAGAGGATTTTGAGCAAAAGAAGGATACTTTCGTTCTCTGCGTCATGCTGTTCAGTGCTTTTTCGGCAGTTCTGGAGTATTGCATAAGACTCATAAGAAAAGGGATTCTGCCAACATTTTTGTCGATATTGCCGGGAGCGATAGGCGCCTTTTTTCTTAGGCGCCAGGATGATATTTCCTATCTTGCGGGTGCCATAATTCTTTCAATGTGTATCAGACTGGCAATCGGTATAATCCCTTTTTGGAAAAAAATAGTTCTCTACGGTAGCTTTGTTCTCACTGCTTTAGCGATATTTCTGAATATCACCCGTAATACATTTACAGTAAGCAGCGGCTATGAGCTTTTTATGTTTGTGTGTCTTGTGTCATTAACCCTGTGCTCGTTCCAGCAGCTTTTTATCGAGAAAGGAAAGACAGCTTTTCCATTCTCATATTTTTTCATCCTTTCCGTCCTCCTTACTGTAATTCCGGTAAATGATGATCCGATTGACTGGACAGGCGTGATAAGAGCCGGACAGAAGATTGTTCAGGGTGCAGATTATGCATTAAGTTCGGTATCATATTTTTTTACGGATGTATTAGATATAAAAACAAATTCCACCGGTTACAGCACGCTGACAAATCTGGGAGGAAATGCGAAGAAAACAAAAACGACTGAACTTATCATTCATGCAAAGGAAAAGCCATATGTTCTTTTTAATGATCCGGATAGCGGCGAAAAGATGAAAAGAAGGAGGGGGCTTTACCTCACGGGAGGAAGAGGACTTGATAAGGAAGTAATTGTGGATTTTCTCCTGATGCTGCACGAGGGTAGTGTCAGCAGGGAAACTGCAAAGCTGTTTTCCCATATATCTGATGTGAATCTGGAGTATGTATATCTGCGGACCAGGGATGAAATAGTGCCTGCATATTCATTTAAGCTCTCATCTAATGGCAAAAAGATAGAGAAAGGCCAAAGCAAAAACGTTCACAAAAAAGGATATGAAATAAGGTCCAGATATCTTGATATCGATTTTGGCAGCCAGTATCTTATTGCATTATTAAAAGATGTCTCGGCGAACGGACATATGGAAAACGTAGGTTATGAGGAACTGAGTAATTATGTACGGGATATATATGGGGTTGGCCTTAACGATATTGTTTCCGAAGATGAGTACAATGAGATACTTGAAAAATCAGCGCGCTTTAGGGAGTATAGACAAAATTTCCCGGATAATGGACAGAAAGCTTTTGGCGGCGGAGAGTATTCTCAGGATGTGATTGACAGCCTTGATGTGAGCGGAGCAGACGAAGAACTAAGAAGTCTTGCTTATGAACTGACAAAGGATTATGACAATGATTATGATAAATGCAGGGCGATCGAAGCATATCTTCGACAATATGAGTACAGTCTGCTGGTACCTGAGGAAGGCGACCTGAAGGTTGATATGACGACTGCGGAAGGCATGAGCAGGCTGGCGGAGTCTTTTCTTTTCGAGACGCAGAAGGGATACTGCATTCATTATACCTCTGCCATGGTAATGATGCTCAGGCTCTCCGGGATACCTGCAAGGGTAGCTTTGGGGTACTGCTATCTCTATCCGTTTGAGGAGGAAGAGTTTTACCCTGTTGAGGGGGACCGCGCGCACGTATGGCCTGAGGCGTATATATCCAATGTGGGATGGACCGGGTTTGAACCTACAGGGAGCTATCCGACTGCAGAGAATCTGACATGGAACAGGGCTCCGATGAATGCCGGGAAATCAGGTGAAGCATCATATTACATGGGGCCAAGTGTGAAGAAGAATACAGAAGGTAATCCCGATGAAGACGGTTTGGAACCTCAGAATCAAGATGCACGGGAGAAGGCCTCTGACCCTTACCTTAGGGTATTATACCTTACAGTGTCACTGATGCTCCCCGGAGCAGGTCTCATTATCCTTCTCATATTGTTTACCGTAGTTGCACATAAGCTTCGTTACACGCTGGGAACTCCTGATGAAAAGCTGAGTATAAGAGTTGAGCAGATAAAGAAAATGATCCGAAAATATTCAAGAGAAAGAATTCCGGACAGGGGCTTTTTATCGGAGTATTTAAAGAGAGCTCCTGTTCAGCTTCAGCCGGATATAGAAAAGATTTTTTGTGCATACTATGCGCTGTTATACAGCAGAGCGGGCAAAGCGTCGGTATCCATGGAGGATGTGGAGAGAGCAGGGCAGGTGATGCAGAGGTGGAAAAAAGGAGATTTCAATGATTAAGGTAGATCTGATCACCGGTTTTCTTGGGGCCGGCAAGACAATATTTATAAGGGAATATGCTAAATACCTGATAGGTAACGGAGAAAAGATTACAATAATCGAAAATGACTACGGTGCTGTTAACATTGACATGGTCCTTTTGCAGGATCTGCTTGGAGAGAAATGCAATCTCGAGATGATAGTAGGCGGTGACGGCAAAGAGGCCCATAGGCGCAGACTGCGCACAAAACTCATTTCCATGGGAATGAGCGGCTACACAAGGGTGATAGTTGAGCCGTCAGGGATATATGATGCAGATGAATTTTTTGATATTCTCTATGATGAGCCGCTGGACAGATGGTATGAGATTGGCAGTGTGATCTCGATAGTGGATGCGCAGACAACGCTTCTTCTTGAGGGCACAATGAAGTATCTTTTTATGTCAGAGACAGCCTGGGCAGGTAAGCTTGTTTTAAGCAAAACAGATGAGCAGACAAATGCAACGAAAATTGTTGAGTTTATCAACGAGACGATGAAAGAATATGGATGCAGTGCAAGGTTTGACACGGAAAAAGATGTGATGGCAAAGCCCTATGACAGAATGGGGAATCCGGATTTTGAATCACTTAAAAATGCAGGATATAGAAAATCATCATATGCAAAAAAGATTATTGGGGATAATCAATTCAGTCCTCTGTTTTATTTCGATGTTGAAATGGATAAGGCTATACTTGTATCCACAGTAGAAAAGCTTCTGAGTGATGAAAAGGCAGGCCGGGTTATCAGGGTAAAGGGCTTTGTGAAAACCGGAGAAAATGAACAGCTTCAGATCAATGCTACCGGGAACGAGACCAGACTTGATCCGGTAGCCAGCAGCAGGAACGTTATCATAATAATCGGAGAGCGATTGAATAAAGAGTATATAAATGAGATTATGAGGCCCTATTGCTCAGTTGTGTCGCTGTAAAAGTGGTATTGAAAATACAATACATGCATGGGAAAATGCGAAAAGAATTGTACCTATGGATGAATACAGGAAGTTGGAAGAGTGTGTTAATAGTTGTGAAGATAACGGAAAGTGGTAACAAAGATATGAGGTTTATATTTATAATTCTGATGCTGATCTGCATTATCTACGGTGTGAGTATATATATGATAGGAAGCGGGACCATGTCGTTTACAATCTGGCTTGCGCTTGGGGCTTTTTTTGGGCTTGCATTCTATGTATCCGCGAGTGGGAAGTGGATGGAGGTTCCGCCGCTAAGCCGCAAGGTAATATACGGCATTATTCTGACGATGACGCTGTTCGCAGTCATGTGTAGTATTATGATGTTCAGCCATTTCAATGACAAGGGTGAAATAGATCTTGATTACATAATTGTTCTTGGCGCCCAGATGAGGAAAAACGGTCCGAGCCGGATATATCAATACCGTCTGGATGCGGCCTATGAGTATATGAAAAATAACCCGAGGACCATATGTATAATTTCAGGAGGGAAAGGCCACGATGAGCCTGTCGGTGAAGGAATCGGCGGAAGAGACTATCTCGTGGCAAAGGGAATTGACCCGTCAAGAATTATAGCAGAAACAGAGGCAACAGATACAATTGAGAACATCGAGTACTCGCTGAAGCTGATAGACAGAAAAGCTTTAGGGGGAGACGGGAAAGCACGGATAGGAATTGTGACTAACAGTTTTCATCTGTTCCGGGGTATCCACATCGCAAAGAAGCTGACGGATGACAAGATCTGTGGTATTGCTGCATATTCATCGCCCTGGTACCTTCCTAACAATATGGCAAGAGAATGCTTTGGCATACTCAGGGATCTCGGGGAGATGCGTTTTTAAAAAGGTGACAATGAATTTTTATAAAATTATTAGTGATGAGTTACTTTTCTTTTACATATAGGATATGGCAGGATTGTTATAATATAAATCTAAGAGTCACTTCAGTTTGCTTCCATCAGATACCCAAAGTGAGGAATAAAAATGCATAAAAATCCGGATATCTATCTTTTGTATGAGTACATGGACAAAATCCCGTTTACAGTGAGAATGAAGTTTTACCTTGATTCCAAGGTTGATGAAATGCTTCTTGAGAAAGCTGCACAGGAGGTTTTTGAAAGATTCCCGTATTTCAGCGTAAAGGTTGGACTTGATGAAGGGCAGAATTATACTCTGGAGCATAATGATAAACCTATAGCAGTTATTCCGGCAAAGGAATTCATGGACTATGCAAAAAAGATTGATGGCACTCCCAACACCATATTGACGGCGATGATGTTCAAGGTAACATCCAAAATGTTCAAGGAGAAGGAAGGAACTTTTCTTGCAGGAAGAATTGCGGTTGACTACAGCAAAGATATTGGTGCAGGCCTGTCATATCGTGATTTTATCAGGTTCGTCCATATTCGCTATGAATGGAGTATGAAGGATGAATCCATTGAAAAGCTCAATATGCGTGCAAGAGGCGCAGTTATTACCCAGAATTCACCTGAACTGAGCTATGAGCGGTTCAGACGCCTCGTGAGGGTTCATGAGGATACGGATGAACAGCCGACTCTTAAGGCAAAAAAGGCTTTTGCATCAAAAAACAGTGCATTCCGAAGCGATCCGCGAGCTACCTATGTTATCAGTTATGTCGGACAGATAGACTGGGGCGGAATGGAAGAGCATATCAAAGGGTTCTACACTATTACAGACGGGGACCTGATGATTGAGATTAACTACCTGAAGGAGTGTTTTTGTATCACTTTCCAGTTGGTCAACAAGGACGAGAAGCCGCTGGAACTGTTCTGTGAGACTTTGGAAAAGGAGAATATTCCTTTTGAGGTTTCCGATATGTATATTAGAAATATGCCAAGGATTCAGCTTCCAAAATGCTGATCAGATGATGAGAGTAATGGAGCCCGAAACATATGGGCTCCATTTTGTTGGAAATATGGTTAATACATGTATTGAATACAGTTTGCTTTAGGGGGTATCATAAGATAAAGATTTTGTGAGAGAGGTGTTTGGAAGAATGTCAGACCTAAAAAAAGAACATTTAGTGAAAGCATCCATTGGAAACGCGATAAGGAGTCTTTATCAGATGATAGTGCTGGTAGAGGACAGTACGGCGCTGTGCCATGTAATTGACTGCAACAGGGAACTGGAAAATATTTTTTCCGGAAATTGCAGTACCTTTGAAGATCTGATAGCGGGCATATCGAGAAATCTTCACCCTGCTAACAGGGAGGATTTTAAGATATATGCGGATCCTGATATGATTCACGATCGTTTATCAAGGGATGTATTTGTATCCGTAGAATGCCGGCTCCGGTATGCTGATTCGAAATATTACTGGACAAGGATCACACTTTGCAACGGGAAGATTGAAGGCAGTACGGAGGGCAGGGAGTATCTTTTCCTGCTCCAGAACATACAGGATGTGAAGCAAAAAGAGCTGGACAAAGACTGCATATATATTAAGCAGCTCTGCAAGCTTCAGAATGATTATGACCGGCTTTTTATCGAAAACATGACAGACGAGCAGACGGGATGCTTTAACCGGAAGGGGCTTAAATACTACGAGAATATTGCACTCAATAAAGCAAAAAAGGACAATATGAATATTTTTGTCTGCGTGCTGGATCTGAATGGACTTAAGTATCTTAATGATACGTTTGGCCATGCAGCCGGGGATGAAGGCCTCAGAGTTGTGGCAGAAGCATTAAAAGCCTCGATTCCTGACAATTCATATATTGTTCGGACAGGCGGCGACGAGTTTCTGGTGGTAGGAGTACTTGATGAGGGCAGCGATCAGCCAAAGCAGATGGGGCTTAAACTTGAACGCTTCATCGAAGAATACAACAACAGTCACGGCAACCCGTACAAGGTTGGTGCCAGCTATGGATATGTTATGGAAAAAGTTTCAGATGAAACAGATTCCATTGACTTTCTTATAGAGCAAGCTGACAAGAAGATGTACGATATGAAGCTGAAACGGGATGATCACATGAGACTCTGATCTGTCCACCATCATGTCATGCAAATGAAGTGTGTCGATGAGGATAGTAGTGATCCGGGAACCGACAACTTATGGAAATATGGGAAGCAGATATGCGTCAATTCTCCAGGATAATTTAATAGAAGGTGCAAAGCTTGCAGCTCTTACACGGGTCAGAGGTTCATACAGGGAACTTCTGAAGGAGTCAATTGATAACGGAGTTCCCGTCTACGAGAGTGCGGATGCACTTTTAATGATGTTGAAGGTGGCAGTCTGAAGATTGATGCAGTGATAATTGCAACTCCTCATTTTGCTCACGAAACGATTGCTGTGAGAGCATTTAAAAATGGTCTTCATGTACTCTGCGACAAGCCATCGGGAGTTTATTCAAGGCAGGCCAGGCTGATTGAGGAGGCTGCTGATGACTCTGGCAAGGTCTTTTCAATGGTTTTTAATCAGAGGACTCTTCCGATCTATATCAGATTAAAAGAACTTGTTGAAAGCGGCAAATATGGCTCGCTTAAACGTGTCAACTGGGTTGTTACAGACTGGTATCGTCCGGAACAGTATTACAAGTCAAGCTCATGGCACGCAACCTGGGACAAGGATGGAGGCGGAGTTCTTTTGAATCAATGCCCGCACAACCTTGACCTGCTGCAGTGGATCTGTGGCAATCCTGTAAGAGTTCAGGGATTTTGCCATGAAGGCCGATTTCACGACAAAGAAGTTGAGGATGATGTAACAGCCTATATGGAATGGGAATATTGATGCTTTTCCGGAGATGGAACAGCAATCACAAAGTAAACAAAAGGCTGCCACACATGTGTGGCAGCCTTTTACGTTGACGCGCCTTGCGGCGCACTCTTCTTGGAAGGATTGCGGCCTAATTTCTGCTTCGTACTGAATCTCTTACAATAAGTTTTCCGTTTATTACCTTACGGCCAAAATGAATACCGGGGCTGTTGATTTTACTAACGATCATTTTATATGCCTTGTGAACCATTTCCTCCATGTTTACACGAATTGTTGTAAGCTGGGGCGTGCATAGGCTTGAGTAAATGTAGTCATCATAACCAACCACCGCAATATCTTCCGGAAGCCTGTAACCAAGATCCTTGAGCTGCTGGACAAGAAAGAAGGCGATGTTGTCACAATTGCATACAAAAGAGTCAGGAGTATCTTCTGGAAGCGTTAAAGGGATAAACTTTCCGGCTTCGTCACGATCCTCAATTATATATTCGGCTCTGAGAGGAAGATTGTTTTCTATCAGTGCCTTCTGGTAACCTAAATATCTGTCACAGATACTGCTTGTAGCCTTGATAGAACCTACAAATGCAATATTTTTGTAACCCTTACTTATAAGGTAAGATGTTATCAGGTAGCTTCCGTACATGTTATCAGAGACGACACTGTCAATATTGTAATTTGCGCTGTAAAAGTCCATAAAGATATATGGAACAGGACAGTTTTTGAGCATCTCAATATACTTGTTGCTAAGTTGTCCGAGAATGATCATACCATCCACAGAACGATTGGTTACCATATTTGGGGATACAAGTGTTTGCTCATGTTCCTCGCTCAAAATTTCCATAATGCAGGTGTCGCTGTGCCGGGTTGTTTCTTGCAGGATAACGGTATTTATTTGAGAATAGAATGCATTTTCCGAGATGTATCTGGAGGCGATCAGTACACCTATTTTATGGTTTTGATTTTTTATTTCCTTTGTTAGTTTACTTTTGTACTCATAACCCATCTCGTCAGCTTTATGTTTGATTATCTCTCGCATCTCATCGCTGACGCCTTCTTTATCTGACAGGGCCTTGGAGACAGATACTGCACTGATGCCTAGTGCTTCTCCGATAGATCTTAGTGTAACATCCTTTGCCATAGTATACTCCTTAGGCTTACTATTTTGAAAAACTTGTTAACTAACAAAAAAGAATCAAAGTGCACTTTGTTAACTAACAAAAACTGAAAACATTTTACAGATACCGTTTGGGGCTTTGCAATTAACTTAATTGTAGTAGATTGAATAATTGTAGTCAAGTGGTGCTGCTTGCAAAAGTCTGATTTTATGCGGCTTATCGGGTGTAGTCATAATGAATGCATGCACTTTCCAAACGAACTCGCGGCAAAACTACCAGCGAGTCAGGTCTCATTAATATAGCATAAAATGCTGATGAGATATTTATGCATTTCGACAAAATTGTAAAAGCTTGTAAAGTAATATTGACACAGAAATTAGGCGATTGTATATTATTTACATAGGCAGGTTAAGTAACGAGGCGCCAAATAACAAAGTCTGTAACTTAACATCAGAGTTACAAATAATGACGGAGGGTTATGATATGCAGAAAAAAATAGTAGGTATTTTAATGAGTGTTTGTATGGCAGCATCCATGCTGGCCGGGTGCGGCAGTTCACAGGATGGTTCACAGGGCAGTTCCGAATCTCAGAGTGAAGCATCAGTCGAGGATGTCCAGGATGGGGAAGTTACTGGAACAATTACGGTATTAACAAATCGTACCGATCTTGTTGACACCAAATTTGCAGATTATGCAAAGCAGTTCGAGGAAAAATATCCCGGTACAGAAGTAAAATTTGAAGCAATTACAGACTATGAAGGGGATGTGGCTATAAGACTCCAGACGGAGGAGTATGGTGATGTACTTTCTATCCCGAATTCAATGGCTAATGTAGACTTCCCAAATTACTTCGAGCCGCTTGGTACTGTAGAAGAGCTTAAGGATAAATACAAGGAACAGTTTCTTTTCGCAAAATACTATGATGGAAAGGTGTACGGACTGGCATCAACAATCAATGCACAAGGCATAGTGTATAACAAGCGCATCTGGGCAGAAGCAGGTATTGATAAACTACCTGCAACGCCGGAGGAATTTCTTGATGACCTTTCAATTATTAAGGAAAAAACCGATGCGATTCCTTACTACACAAATGCTGCAGCAGGATGGCCTCTGACACAGTGGCAGGATCACTGCTGGGGATCGGTTACAGGAGATGCTGATTATCATAATAATATAATTCCCAGGGAAGAAAACCCATTCAGTCAGGGTAAGTCATGCTATGTTGTCCATAAAGTACTTTATGATGTGATCAGTAATAAGCTCTGCGAAGAGGATCCGATTACTTCCGATTGGGAGAGCTCAAAGGTGATGATCAATAATGGACAGATTGCGACAATGACTCTGGGCTCATGGGCAATACAGCAGTGTATGGATGCCGGGGAGAATGCAGATGATATCGGGTATATGCCCTTTCCGTACAATATTGATGGAAAGCAGTATGCAACAGCTGGTGCCGATTACTGCTTTGCAGTAAATTCACATTCAAAGAACAAGGCTGCAGCACGCGCATGGATTGATTTTATGATAGATGAATCCGGATTTGCACTTTCTGAAGGAGGCATATCATTACTGAATGATTCAGAAATGCCTGCAACATTAAAAGATTTCGAGAATATTACTCTTGTAGCAGATAATCCCGCAACAGAGGAAAATGAAGGACTCTTCGATATGATAAACAATGACTCTGAGATTGCGCTTTATGCAGATCCTGAAAAGATGAGAATTGTTGAAGCGGCTCTTGGAACATCATCGGAATCTTTTGACGATATTATGAATGATTGGAATGTCAGATGGAGTGAGGCTCAAAAAGAGGATATTGAATAATGAAAAGTAAGAAGTTCAGAAAGTCATTTGTAATAGTAAGCTTTTTGGCGGTTCCTGTAGTTCTGTTATTACTTTTTACTTATATACCATTCTTTGATATGGTCAGGTATAGTTTTTACAAATGGAATGGCACAAGTCCCACCATGAAGTTTATAGGCTTAAAAAACTATATACAGATTTTTACCAGAAGCGAGTATCTTGTGGTTTTTAAAACAAGTATTTACTACTTTGTGGGTTCGATTGTCCAGATTGTAGTTGCACTGTATTTTGCGGTAGTCCTTACCGCAAAAATACGGGGTGCGTCATTCTTTAAGGGAGTTATTTTTTTCCCGTACCTGATAAATGGTGTGGCTATTGGTTTCATATTCATGTACTTTTTCAGACAGGCAGGAACCCTGGATACAATTCTCTTAACTCTTGGAGTACCACAGAGTAAGATACCGCTTTGGCTGGGGAACCCCAGGATAATCAACTATTCGCTGGCCAGCGTATCGGTATGGCGTTATTTAGGTCAGAACATGGTTATGTTTGCAGGTGCAATCCAGTCAATAAATGGCGATCTCTATGAGGCTGCATCTATAGATGGTGCTAATAGATGGCAACAGTTCAAATATATTACATTTCCGGGAATTAAACTGATTATCAGTCTTAACCTGATCCTGGCGGTAAAAGGCGCGATCTCGGTATTTGAAATTCCAAAGATTATGACAGATGGTGCAAATGGTTCATCCACTTTTGTTCTAAAAACTTTAGACACGGCCTTTACTATTCATAAGGTTGGACTGGCATCTGCAATGGGCGTTGTACTACTGGTATTTATCATGATTGTGACATTTATTCAAAAGAGATTCTTTGAAGGAGACGAGAGATGATGAAAACTGTTAATCAGGTAAAAATAAGTACAGCCTTGATATACCTGTCTTTAATCATGGCTTCATTGATTGCAATTGTGCCGATCATTGTTGTGGTTTTTGCATCATTCAAGACAACCGCTGAACTTAATACTACCGGAGTTCTCGAGCTGCCAAAGAATATTTTTAACTTTGAGAATTATAGGATTGCATTTGTGGATGGAAAGATGCTTTTGGGATTTATGAATACATTAGTAATCCTTTTTCTGTCCCTGGCAGCCACAATACTTACAGGAACTATGACAGCTTATGTACTCCACAGATTTAAATTCAAAGGTAAGAAGCTGATATCTGATCTGTTTTTAATAGCATCACTTATTCCATCAATTACCATGCAGATGTCAGTATTCCAGATTATTGTAAAACTTGGTTTATTTAACACATTATGGTCAACGGTAATCCTGTATGCGGGTACGGATATTATTTCGATCTACATATTTTTACAGTTTATGGAAAATATCCCGTTTTCACTTGATGAGGCAGCAATCATGGATGGTGCCGGACAGATAAGGATTTTCGCAACTATCATCTTGCCACTGCTAAAATCAGCGATAGTGACAGTGGTTATCCTAAAGGGTGTAGTTTTCTATAACGAGTTTTATACGCCATATTTATATATGCCAAAGAGCGAACTTGCTGTCATATCAACTGCATTGTTCAGATTCAAAGGACCTTACGGAACTAAGTGGGAAGTAATCTGCGCAGGAGTGATAATCACTCTGTTGCCGGCACTTATTGTCTTCCTTGTTATGCAGAAAAAGATATACAGCGGCTTAACGTCAGGTGCAGTAAAGGAATAAAGGAAAATGATCAGACCAGCAGCTATTTTTAAAAACGGAATGGTTTTGCAGCGCAATTCTGTTGTAAGGATCTTTGGTGAATCTGATGCGAATACAATAGAAGTAGAGTTTTGCGGAAAAAAATATTCTGCTATGTGCAGAAACAACAGATGGCAGATGGATCTGCCAACAGATGATTCTTCTGAAAAATTATCATTGAAAATTACCGCCTGTGATCATCGGGGAGAATGTGCCGAATCCATAATGATTTCAGACATTTTGTTAGGCGAGGTATGGCTGGCCGGAGGTCAGTCGAATATGGAATTGGAGCTTAAGAACAGCCTGGATGGAGAGCGGATTGCAGATGAATCAGATTATCCATCAATCAGGTTTTACAATGTGCCTAAAATCTCAGTTATAGATGATGCACTGACTCAGGCAGAAGAAAGCGCTGGCTGGAAACCGGCTGTTGGCGCACTATGCAAAGAGGTATCTGCTGTTGCCTACTATTTTGCACTGGAGATGTACGAAAAGCTTAAGGTACCGATAGGGATAATAGGCTGCTACTTCGGCGGAACCAGTGCAACCTGCTGGATGGACGAGGCTTCGGCTAAAACAGTCACAGAGGTAAGCGGATATATTGAAGCCTGGCGGGAAGCGGTAAACAATACAACTGATCATGAATACGACCTGAAAATGGCAGAATACAACATGCGTTATAATACCTGGAATCAGAAGGTAGAAGAGCTTAGATCAAAAAAGCCGAATATTACCTGGAATGAAATTAATTCCATAGCCGGTCAATGTCCATGGCCTCAGCCCAGAGGCAGAAGATCTCCATTCAGACCCTTTGGTTTATATGAATCAATGTTGAAGAGAATTATTCCTTATAGGATAAAGGGAATCATATATTATCAGGGCGAAGAGGACGTGGATAAAGCAGATTATTATTGCAAGCTGAACAGTGCGGTGATCAGGCGCTGGCGCGAGGACTTTGGCGAGGTGGGAAAAGAATCTGAACTCCCCTTTTATATTACGCAGTTACCGATGTATGATACCGAACTTAATGGAGCTGATAAGTCCTGGTGCATACTTCGGCAGCAACAGGAACTGTGTTCGATCGTCAACGAAAATGTTCATATTACTGTGCTTATCGATTATGGTGAATTTGATAATATTCATCCGATAAACAAGAAGATTCCGGGGCAGCGAATAGCATATAGGGTTCTAAAATCGACATATGGCATGAAGGATATTCCCGTGCATATGAAGCTGGAGCATGTATCATTTGAGGGAAATCTTTGTACGCTCTCATTCTCTGATACATATGGTGCTATTTGCTACAGGAAAAGTGATGGAATTGAACTGACGGCGGAATCCGGAGAACGGATCCCTTTGCAGAATGATAACTGTGAGGAGGTTCTTGGATTTGATGTCAGTTGCGACGGAGAGAAATTCTTTGCACCGGAAGTTGCGGTAGAGGGTACGAAAATAATTCTCTCGACAAATGATGCAAAGGCAATAAAAAGAGTGCGCTATGGTTGGTCAAACTATGGGGTGGCAAATCTTTACAATGGGCGGGGAATGCCCCTGGCTCCATTTAATGTGTGAAAGATCGGAGTTAAGGAATGAGAAAGATTATATTAGATAAAGACTGGAAGATGAGAAGGCTGGGCGAGGATGAGCTTTGTGAAGCAGTTGTGCCGGGATCGGTCTATCAGGACCTGCTCAGTGCCGGAAAGATGAAGGATCCGTTTTGGAAGGACAATGAGATAGAAGCCCTTCAGCTGATGGATTATGATTATGAATACATTACGACAATTAACTGTGATGATGAAATGAAGAACATGTCAGAACTGCTGCTGGTTTTTGAGGGGCTGGACACTTTGGCTGAGATTTACGTCAACAATCAGCTTATAGGTTCTGCTGACAATATGCACAGGACATGGAAGTATCCGGTTAAGACTATTTTGGTTAACGGCCAGAATGAGCTGAGGGTAATTTTCAGATCACCGACCCGCTTTATCAGGGAGGCGTTTGAAAAAGCGCCGACCCTTGGTACTGAGGATGCGATGAATGGATTTGTTCATATTAGAAAAGCTCACTATATGTTCGGCTGGGACTGGGGCGCCCATCTGCCGGATGCGGGTATCTGGCGGCCGGTATATCTGGAAATGATCGACAGAGCAAAAATAGAAAGCGTTGAAATACAGCAGCACCACGAGGATGGAAAAGTCACACTGAATCTGATCCCTGAAATACAGACCTTTGATCAAGGCCTGTCAGAAGAGGAAACGGTAACCGGCTTCACTGTACATGGTCCTGACGGGAATCTGGTAAGTGACGGGATTGCGGGCGATGAGATTATGATTGAGAGCCCGAGGCTCTGGTGGCCTAACGGGTTAGGACAGCAGGAACTGTATACAGTATCTGTCACACTTCGTGATTCCAAAGGCATAATTCTTGATGAATTTAGCAGGAGGATCGGTCTTCGTACAATCACTATGGACAGGTCAAAGGATCAATGGGGGGAGAAATTTGCAACCTGTGTCAATGGCGTAAATTTTTTTGCCATGGGCGCCGATTATATTCCTGAGGATCATCTTCTCGGGAGAGTGACGTTTGAGACAACAAAAGCGCTACTGGAGAAGGCGGTTTTTGCAAACTTCAATTCCATCAGAGTCTGGGGCGGAGGACATTATCCGGATGACTGGTTCTATGATCTGTGCGATGAGATGGGGCTGGTCGTGTGGCAGGACTTCATGTTTGCCTGTGCCGTATATGATCTGACTCCTGAGTTTGAAGAAAACATCACTGCAGAAATAATTGATAATCTCAAAAGGATCAGACATCATGCATCATTGGGACTAATGTGCGGAAATAATGAGATGGAGCAATTCGTCAAAGAGAGAACCTGGGTCAGCAAGGACAGTGAGGTTCGCGACTATATCATCATGTATGAACGGATCATGCCCAAGCTGATGAAAGAGTACGCGCCCTCTGTGTATTACTGGCCGGCAAGCCCGTCATCAGGCGGATCCTTTGATGATCCCAGAGATGAAAACCGCGGGGATGTTCATTACTGGGATGTTTGGCATGGCAATGTACCTTTTTCAGAATATCGAAAGCACTATTTCCGCTATCTGTCAGAGTTTGGTTTTCAGTCTTTTCCTTCAAGGAAAACAATTGAGACCTTTACAGATGATGAAAATGATATGAACATATTTTCATATATCATGGAAAGGCATCAGAGAAACGGCGCTGCAAACGGAAAGATAATGAACTACATGCAGCAGACCTATAAGTATCCGACAAGCTTCGAAACTGTAATATACGCCTCTCAGCTGCTGCAGGCAGATGCCATTCGTTATGGTGTTGAACATCTGAGAAGAAATCGGAATGATGACAGATGCATGGGGGCGGTGTACTGGCAGTTTAACGATTGCTGGCCGGTTGCATCATGGTCAAGCGTGGATTACCGGCAGAGGCTGAAGGCGCTGCATTATTTTGCAAGAAGATTTTTTGCGCCGGTCATGATTTCATGTGAAGAAGAAGGCATGCTGGGCAGTGGACAGGAGCTTGTAAGACTTCCGTTTCAGTTTGATAAATCCATACGACTCAATGTCACAAATGAATCACGAAATGAGGAGTCTGTGATGGTTCAGTGGGAGATACGAGATGCTTCAGCGCGGGTTATCCGAAGCGAGTCTGAAAGTATAACTGTTCCTGCACTGTCAAGCGTGTGGCTGGATAAAGTGGAGCTTCCGGATATTGATATATATGGTCAGTATGTGAGCTACAGAGCACTTATCAGGGGTGAAAAGGTATCTGAAGGGACAGTGATCTTCTCATATCCAAAGTATTTTAAATACGAAAATCCGGAATTAAGCTATGAGATCGATGGTGACTTGATTACAGTTCACGCAAGCAAATATGCAAAGAGCGTAGAGATTCTAAATGACAATGAGGATCTGATCCTCACCGACAATTACTTTGATCTGAACGCGGACTTTAAAACAGTTAAAGTCCTAAGGGGAAATACAGACAATCTGAGGCTTAGAAGTGTATTTGATATCAGGTAGTGACCGAAGCCGCATACCGCTTGCGGCCGTATTTGGGCAGGCTGATGCAGCCGCATCCGACCGCAGTATAAACTGATGTTTACAGAGGGGAAAAATGAATAACAGATTTGTGATTGATACAAAAGAGAATAAAGAATACATGAAGGAATTGGGCGTGGAGCTTCTGAATTTTGGAAAGAAGTTTCCGTCACAGGGTGGTGCATCATATTATTTAGGCGATGATGGAAAACCATGGACAGACAGATCCAGGGAAACATGGATAACCTGCAGAATGGCTCATGTATATAGTATGGCAGCCATGGCCGGGTTTGAAGAAGGAAAGGAACTGGCATCAACTGCAATAAGAGGACTGCTGAATGAGCTGATGGATAAGAATGCCGGAGGCTGGTATGCAGGACTTACTGCAGATAACAGGGCATTACCTGACAAGCAGTGCTATGCTCATGCGTTTGTCATCCTGGCTGCAACATCTGCAGTTCTCGCAAATATTGAGGGAGCTAAGGAGCTGTTAAGTAAAGCGCTGCAGGTATATGATGAAAAGTTTTGGGATGAGACAGAAGGCCTTGCTGTCGATACCTGGAACACAGAATTTACGAAGCTTGACAGCTATCGGGGCTTAAATGCAAATATGCATTCTGTGGAAGCTTTTCTGGCAGTAGCGGATTGCCTTCAGGATGAAAAGTACAGACAAAGAGCTGGCAGAATAATTGACCGGGTGATATCCTGGGCAAGCCATAATGAATGGAGAATCCCGGAGCATTTCACAGATAATTGGGAAGCAGATTTGGAGTTTAATAAGGAAAATCCTGATGATCCATTTAAACCATACGGAGCGACACCGGGACATGGAATTGAATGGGCCAGACTAATTTCACAGTGGGCAATGTCGACATCAATGACGGAGCTTCAAAGATCTGATTATATAAGTGCAGCAAGGAAGCTTTATGATCGTGCAATAGAAGATGCCTGGAACGTGGATGGTTCACCGGGACTGGTATATACTACCGGATGGGATGGAAGGCCGGTAGTGCATGACAGAATGCACTGGACACTTGCAGAAGCAATTAACACTTCAGCAGTACTCTACAGGATTACCGATGAGAAAAAATATGCAGAGCATTATTCAATGTTTTTGGAGTACCTTGAAGATGTAGTACATGATCATGTCAATGGATCGTGGTTCCATCAGCTGGACAGAAATAATAAACTGCTGGGAACAGTATGGCCGGGCAAAAGTGATATTTATCATGCCTATCAGGCTGCACAGATTCCATATCTGGATGTCAGTAAATCTATCGCATATTCTATGAGCAGGTTAGATGTATTGGCGCTTGGGGAGCTGCTGATTGACTTTACGTGTAATGGCAAATCAGAACAGGGGAATCTGCTTTTTGAAGCGAACCCGGGTGGAGCTCCGTGCAATGTTCTGGCGATGTTAACAAAGCTTGGAAAAAGAACAGGCTTTATAGGAAAAGTTGGCAATGATCAGTTCGGAAGAATACTAAAAGCTACTCTGGACGAAGTGGGTATCGACAGCAAGTATTTGCTGGCTGATGCACATGTACCGACCACATTGGCATTTGTTCACAGGCTTGAAGATGGTGACAGAGAATTTTCTTTTTACAGGAACCCGGGCGCTGATATGATGCTTGGGGAAGAGGATATAAACGATGCCATGTTTAATACAAAAATCTTTCATTTTGGGTCTCTGTCTATGACTCATGAAGGTGTTCGTAATGCAACGATTAAGGCGCTGAAAATTGCCAGAAAGAAGGGATGTCTGATCTCGCTTGACCCAAATTTGAGAGAACCACTCTGGAAGGATCCTGAGCTTGCCAAAACACGGATTCTGGAGGCGATTTCATACTGCGATATTTTAAAGATTTCGGATAACGAAATTCGATTTATCACAGGAATTGAAGACTTCGATCTGGGAATAAAAAAGCTGAGAGACATGTATGACGTTTCACTGATATGCCTTACCATGGGACGGGATGGTAGCAGAGCTTATTATAAAGATATGCGGGTTGAAGTTCCTGGATTTGAACAGAGTCAGATTGTGGATGCCACAGGTGCCGGAGATACATTCTGCGGTTCAGTTCTTGGCTATATATGTGATAATGGGCTGGAGGATCTGACTGAGCTGCAGCTTGAGGAAATGCTTACAAATGCCAATGCAGCAGCTTCACTTGTCATCCAGAAGAAGGGGGCAATCAAATCCATGCCGGAGATTGATATTATCAGGAAAGTCGTTGATGGCAAATGAGCTGATTTCAAAAAAGTAAGGATTGTATAAGCAAAATTTCTAGTCGCCTTTGCAGGGGCAGTTAGTTTCACGCTCAGCAGGATGGGATTATAATATTTGTTCAGTAATAAAAAACTGAGCCACTCAGAATCAAAGAGTGGCTCAGTTTTTTTAGTATAACGGACATGTCCCGGACATGGGGGAGAAAGTCCCCGTGTCTTCTATATTCATCACATTCCTTTTATCATATACTGTACAATTGAGGCGCAGCGCTCTGCAGCCTCCTTCTCAAAGGTCGCGTATTCCATTTCCTGACTCCCATCAGCCTTGTCGGATATGGCGCGGATGACCACAAAAGGTGTTTCATTGAGATAGCACACCTGGCCAATAGCTGCGCCTTTCATCTCGCAGCACATGCCGCCAAAATTGCCTGTTATGGTATCCTTCTGCTCTTTTGTTGAGATGACTGATCTCCGGAACAGACTCTTCCTTCAAATGCTTTGATTTCAGGTGCTGCTTCATTGGCGGCTTTTACTGCAGCAGCCCTCAGTTCAGCATCTGCGGGGAATGCATATAGCCCGGTATAGGGGATCTCACCCTTGGCAAATCCTACAGCCTCGGCTGTAAAATCATGCTGCACCGTATCCTCAGAAACCACAATATCTCCGATATCTATGGCATTATCAAGTGATCCTGCTACACCCGTATTGATTACCTTTGTGCATCCGAAGTCATTTATCAGCGTGTTCGCACATACTCCGGCATTTACCTTACCGACACCGCACCTGACTATAACTACATCTTTTTTACCGAGTCTGCCTTCGCAAAATTCCATCCCCGCTACGGTGGTTGTCTTCTTGATATTGGCAGCATGCTTTAGCGTATTGACTTCATCATCCATTGCGCCTATTATGCCGATGATCTCTTTACCTGTGCCTGTCCCGCTGCTTGCGCATCCTGCCAAAATGGTGCAAATTACGACTGTTAACACTGTTAAAGCCAAGATAAGTTTCTTTTTCATGGTTGATGTGCACTCCTTTCAATGAGCTCCTTGATGCTTTCAGTATGGGTACCTAAGGAACTGCTTACTAAGTAAGCATATATCTAAATTTTACAATAATTTTTGCATAAGGGCATCAGCTTTAATGAAACTTTAATAGACAGACACGGAAATTGTTCAGTTAATTCTGCTGCAGTTCCTGACCTTCCGGGACAGTTATGGCTTATCTCTAAGGGGAATGTCCAAAGAATGAATATCATTACCGGCATATCGTCGGAAAGGATTTTCACGATATAGCTCTATAGTATCACGGCATAGATGGCCGAATTGCCATCATAGTATCATGGCTTAGATAACCGAATAGTCATCATAGTATCACGGCATAGATGACCGAATAGTCATCAAAAACGACCAAATAGACGAAAAGTGGGACATATAAAAATGCTGCATCATATAATAAGGCAACAAACAAATATTAAAAACAAAGAGCGACAAACGCAAAGTACAAATAGGAGGAAACATCGATGGAAGAAAACAGATACACACAGTTTATAAGTAAGTCCCGCAATGAGGCAAACAAGGTGGGAAGGAACATTAACACAGAATTATCAGATGCTGATATGGCAAAGGCAATCGGCGGCCTGGGCGGAAAGAATGAAGCAACCTGTCCTGTATGTGGAAAGCCGATGAAGAAAATAGATAATCCATATGGTGATCCGTATTGGACATGTGAGAAATGCAAAGTTGACCAGATCTGCTCCGATGCCGAGTATATTGAGATATTAAAGTTCTGTGAACAGGCGGGACAAACCCAGGGACTTGTATATCCCGTATGGTGGGACAAGGTTAAGAAGTAAGGAACTGTTTGAAAATTATTTTTTAAACAGGTTCCTGGCTGAACAGACAAAAACCCAGACAAAAAGAACGAATGGATGAAAAAGATACGTAATGGTCTGCTTTAACGCATTTTAGTTGACGAACATGGAGGTAGCTAACTGCTATATGGAACAAAAGAGAGACTTTTCGCTTATAAACTGCTTTTCTTCGGCTATGGTTGTGTATTTTCTTACGATTCCTTTACATGAGATGTTTCATGCACTGACGTATATTGCCTATGGCGATAAATTGAGGGTTTTTTCTGCAGGAGCAACAGATAGTATGGGGCTGATAGATCGTGGCAGTCTTCCCTATTTTCACAGGGTCATGTTGGCCGGAGGAAGTGCATCAATACTCAATGTTATTATCGGTATAGTTCTTATGATTATAGTACTGAAGGCATCAATGGGTCCCACATTGAGAGTGTTCCTGATCCAGCTTATGGGAGCACAGCTCTCTGAAGGAATTGGATACTTTATGATCGGAGGGTTCTTTGGAGCGGGAGACTGGGGAAATGTATTTTCGTTTTTTCCGGATGACAAAGGCTTCGTAACAGTCCTTAGAATTGTCCTCTCACTCGTTGGAGGCTTAGGAATTGTAGGCATTTTTTTCCTTCTGAATCATACGTCTTATTATTTTATAAAAGATGTGAACAATCTGCAGGAGAGGAATAGTGTAGGATTTAAGCTTCATCTTACAGTGCTGATCGTTGGATTCATTGTCGGCATGACAATATCTGCGATGTCGCCCTTTGAAGAATTATCTCTTTTAATTGGATTTCTTTATAACATGGTATGGATTCCATTCTTCTGGGCCTTCATGTTTACCGGGGTCATGAAAGTATTACCGCCAAAGAACAGTCGTTATTTGTATCCTCTTCCAAAAGAGCCAAACTATATGCTTATAGTAATTGGAGTAGTGCTTATATTAATTGACATATTTGTATTTGGTCCCGGGCTTTTCTTTGCATAGAAAAGTCGTAGATTCGATAAACGGGAAGGGTATATGGTTGCTCAACAGTAGCCCAAGTCTCACCCAATATACTTAAATCCCAGCATAGTGATGTCGTCGAACCGGTCTGCGCCAGCCTTGTAATCTTCAATATCTTTTGAAACGCCGCAGAGGATTCCTTCCATGGAATCCTCTTTTCTCTTGTTAAGGGATTCCGTCAGACGCTCAAGTCCAAAGGGAGCATCTTCTGTATTTACCGATTCCGGTATTCCGTCCGTATAGACAAAAATGCAGTCACCTTTTTCCAACTTAAGTTTGTATTCCTTAATAATAAGTTTCTTCTTGAGTCCAAGAATGGGCGAATGAGGATCTTTGAATAACTCAAAGTCCTCTCCGGCTCTTCGGAGCATTGGGTATTCATGTCCGGCGTTTGAGCATGCCATGACGCCTGTCTTTAAATCTATGATTCCAAGCCAGGCTGTTACAAACATTTTTTTATCATTGCCATCACACAGGGACCGGTTAGCCATTTCGAGGATGAGGGCAGGAGAGGTCTGCTGTTCGGCGACAGTGCGTATTACGGTCTTGCTTCGCATCATGAAAAGAGCTGCAGGAAAGCCCTTTCCGGAAACATCTGCAATTACCAGTGCAAGCTTATCCGGAGCAACAAAGAAAAAGTCGAAGAAATCACCCGCAACCTCCTTCGCAGGCTTCATGGAGGCAAAGATATCGAATTCCGTTCTGTCGGGATAGGGCGGAAAGCTGCCTGGAAGAAACTGGGACTGAATTGTTTTTGACAATTCAATTTCGGTGGAGATACGTTGTTTTTCCTGTATTTCCCGGGTTCTTGCCGCCTCATATTCATCAAGCTCTGAGATCATAAAGTCAAAGGACTTTGACAAAAACCATACTTCATAGCTCTCTGAAACGGAGAGGTTATTAGTTTTTTTCTTATTCCCATCAATGAAAAAATCCTGCATATTACGGGAAATAGTATAGAAGGGATTGAGAAAAACACGCTCTATCATGTGGTTAAGGACCTGGAGTGTTATAAAAAAGAGCACTATTGCAGGGACGATGTCCCGGATGGATTGCTTTATGAATACTGCCTGTTGCTGACCGGCATCGCTTGCCAGCTGAAAACCTGCATCAACAGCTTTTTTTGCACTTATTATGTAGATCAAAGGCCCATAGATAAGCATGGTGACAAGAAGAAGCGTTGAAAAGACTCTGATTATCAGCTCCTTCATCCGAAGTCTCGTTCCATATAGGATGCAGTTGGCGATGATTATTGAGATAATTGCAACAGTGTAAGACAGGGCAAAGCTGGAGTTGCCCCAGATAGCAGTAAAAGCGAGGATGGAAGAGATGGCAGGTACGATAACTATGATCTTGCGCCATTTTTCAATTCCGGACAGGAATGTCTGAATTATGAGCATAATGAAGGTGGCTAAAATATATATTGATCCTGCAGGATAGGCATAGCCTTTTAGAAAAACTCCATCTGAATCGATACTAAAGAGCAGTGGCGTGAAGAAATTTATAAGGCAAAGAAGGACCGACGCACCAAGCAGGATCTTCTGAATGGTCATAAGCCCTGCAAGCTTTGCTTTATCAGTTTTTAGGATTATACAGGCGTGTTTCCAGAAGAGATAGAACAAAATAAACGTTGAAGAGTAAAAACAAGTCGATGCAAGTATGTTTAGTACACGAAGTGGTCTGCTTCCGCTAAAGAGCCACATCATTGAATCAAAAAGGAATGTAAGCGTGTTTAGAAAAAGAACAAAAAAGTACTCCGAAGAATTTTTGTTCTCTGTATTGCCCGAGGATAAGTGACCAAAATACAGCATTGAACATACCACTGTCCCAAGAATGTCCATGCTAAGGGTAAATACGTCAGAAATATCAGCTGTAAAAACAGGCTTCACAAGGGAGATTGCAAGGATCATTGCGGAGATCAAACATACTCCGACAAAACCTGCTCTATACAGATCGGGACTTTGTTTTATGAATGCAAATGGATGATTTTTTTCGCTCATATTCTTTTTTATCCATGCTGTAATGTGTTGAGGAAACTGTATGTGCTAAATAATATGATATCACAGTTCGGAATATCATTCATTGCATCATGAGACGTAATTCCTCAGAACAGGCCAAAAACAAATGCATGTTCGAGAAAAAAATCCCTCAACCACGCCAAAATGACCGAATAGACATGAAAAACGACCGAATAGATATATCCGGTTTTAATCATCCAGAATTTTGGGTAAGTTTAATACATGATGGGGCATTTGTACGAACAATTTGGGAAAGGTAATGAAATATGGCAAATGAAACCGTATTCAGAGATAAATCCATTGAACGCATCTCATCACCGGAGCAGCTGAACGACTATGTCAGGTTGACAGATCCGGGAGTCTGGTTTGTGGTTGCGGCAATAATGATAATTCTTGTGGGAACCTTCATATTTGGAATAACAGGTCATATTGATTCCTCGGTTCCCGGAGTATGTATATCCGATGGCAGTAGCGCAGTCTGCCTGGTTAAAAAAGAATTCGGAGACAGGCTTACTGATGATATGCATGTGCAGGTTAATTCCGCCGAGTACAGTGTTCTGCTGAAAAAATCAAAACCGGTTTCCATTGATCAGACGATTGACTCCTATGCTCTCTTTGTAGGTGACATGGAGCTTTCTGAGTGGGTCTATGAGATAGAAGTTGAGGGGAATATTCCTGAGGGTGTATATGAAGCCAGACTTGTTACAGAACGGATTTCTCCTCTTTCATTCATATTTGGTAAACTATGACAAAAGAGAAAAAGCTTAAACAACCGGTGCGGGGAAAAGTGGCAAAGGTACCTTTTATCATGCAGATGGAAGCTCTGGAGTGCGGAGCTGCATCCCTTGCCATGGTCCTTGCCTATTACGAAAAATGGATTCCACTGGAGCAGGTGAGACGTGACTGCGGAGTATCAAGGGACGGCTCAAATGCTCTTTACGTCATGCGCGCAGCCAGAAATTACGGCCTTGAAGCAACAGGCTACCGGTATGAGCCGGATTACCTGAGAGACAACGGAACTTTCCCGTGCATTGCCCATTGGGAGTTTAATCACTTTGTGGTGGTTGACGGCTTTAAAAACGGAAAGGTGTATCTGAATGATCCGGCAAAAGGCACGGTGGTCATATCTTTTGAGGAGTTTGACGAGAAATTTACAGGTCTCTGCATTCTCTTTTCGCCATCAGATAAGTTCGAGCCGGGGGGAAAGCAGAAGTCCACTCTTGAGTTTGCAAAAAAGAGACTCGTGGGATGCGGTGTGGCTATAGCTTTTGTGGTATCCATGAACATTATTTCATCGCTCATAGGAGTTATCAATCCTGTGTTTTCCAGGATTTTCATGGACAGGCTTTTGACCGGTAAGGACCCCGGCTGGCACATACCATTTATTATAGTCATGGCGGCATTTGGCTGTGTTCAGATCACCAGCCTGTTCATAAGTACAATTTATTCAAAGCGAATTGAAGGGAAGATGTCGGTTTATGGGACAACTTCGTATATGTGGAAAGTTTTTAATCTGCCCATGGATTTCTTTTCCCAGAGATATACAGCAGACATTCTCTCAAGGAGATCCGGAAATGCCAGTATATCAAACTCACTGATCTACACTTTTGCACCTCTTGTACTTAATGCCTTTATGATGCTGTTCTATCTGTTTGTAATGCTTAAGAACAGCGTGCTCCTGACTATGATCGGGATTTCCTCCATAGTGGTCAATATGCTGATCTCCAGGATAATTTCTGCCCATCGCGTCAATATATCAAGGATACAGATGCGGGATATGGGTAAACTTTCAAGCTGCACCACGGCTGGAATAGAGATGATCGAGACCATTAAATCAAGTGGAGCAGAGGATGGTTATTTCCAGAAATGGGCCGGATATCAGGCAAGTGTAAACACTCAGAAGGTGAAGTATGCAAAGCTTAACCAGTATCTTGGCAGCATTCCGGGAATAGTTTCGGCACTTACCAATACCATAATTCTTGCCATGGGAGTTTATCTGGTAATAAATGGCAGGTTCACCATAGGTATGATCACGGCATTTCAGGGATTTTTAGCATCTTTTTCCGCCCCGGCAGCTACATTTATTTCAACAGGGCAGACCCTGCAGGAACTGCGCACAGACATGGAGAGGATTGAGGATGTAATGCAGTATCCTGATGACGACAACGGTGCCAATAGATATTCAAATGGCGAGGGTGGTTATATAAAGCTCCGCGGCCGCGTGGAGATGAGGAACATAACCTTTGGATATTCGAGGCTGACAGATCCTTTGATAAAGGATTTTTCCCTAAAACTTGAACCGGGCAATCGGGTTGCTTTTGTGGGTGAGAGCGGATGCGGAAAGTCTACATTGTCAAAGCTCCTTTCCGGCCTTTACAGCCCATGGGAAGGGGAGATTTTATTTGACGGCATCCCAATGAAGGAAATTGACAGAAGCGTCTTTACCGGATCTGTGGCGGTAGTTGATCAGGATATAATCATGTTTGAGGATACAATTTCTTCCAATATAAAAATGTGGGATGAGTCTATTAAAGACTTTGAAGTGATCGCGTCGGCCAGAGATGCTCAGATCCATGATGACATAATGGCCAGAGAGGGTGGCTATGAGTACAGGATGACCGAGGGCGGAAAAGACTTCTCCGGCGGTCAGAGACAGAGAATGGAGATCGCCAGGGTCCTGGCACAGGATCCGACAATTGTGATACTTGACGAAGCAACCTCTGCTCTTGATGCCAGGACTGAATATGATGTGGTTAACGCTATTAAGGAAAGAGGAATCACCTGTATTGTTATAGCACACAGGCTCTCTACCATAAGGGACTGTGATGAGATAATTGTGCTTAAGCACGGCGAAGTGGTAGACAGAGGAACCCACGAAGAACTTTATGCAAAAGACGGATACTATAAAGAGTTAGTTCAGAGCGAGTGAAACTATGGGCTGGTTTGATAATCAGATTAGGCTTAGAAAACAGAATGATGAACGTAGCATTGACAATACTTTCAGGAAAATTGCCGGAGCTGTTACGGGTGAAACCGCATCTTCAGCCTTTATGGATGAGAAGGAAAGGAACCAGAGTGCCATTGATGAGATTCTTACCTACTATCATGTCAGAAAGTGCGACATTCCGAAGAGGATAGTCAAGACCCAGGAAAAGCTTGAGTACGCCCTTCACTCCTCAGGGATAATGTACAGGAGGGTTGAGCTGACGCCGGGATGGCGAAAGGATGCCTATGGTGCAATGCTTGGGCGCAGGAAAAAGGATAACAGCCTTGTGGCCCTTCTTCCGTATGGCTTTTCCCGCTATAGATTTTTTGATTATCTGACAGGCAAATATGTCATTGTGGATGAAAAAAACGAGTCCCTGTTTATGGCGGAGGCTTTTGCTTTTTACAGGCCCTTTGCACTAAAAAAACTGGGGATCATTGATCTGGCAAAATATATTCTGAACGTTATAGACACCGCGGATTACATACTTATTGCATTGGCGACACTTGTAGTCACCTTGATCGGCATGTTGACACCCAGGATCAATCTGTTTCTTTTCCGGGAAGTAACAGGCAGCGGAGACATATCGCTGCTTATTGTCACGGCGCTGTTTCTTTTGTGTACTTCCTGGGGAGCTCTCATGTTTGGGGCAGCAAAAAGCCTGATATCTGCAAGGATTGATACAAAGATGAGTATCTCGGTGGAAGCAGCCACCATGATGAGGATACTTTCCCTGCCGGCAGGATTCTTTAAGGATTACAGTTCGGGAGAATTGTCATCCAGAGCATCCTACGTAAATTCACTCTGTTCAACACTTGTTACAGTGGTGCTTAGCACGGGGCTTACATCTGTTTTTTCCCTGGTCTATATCACACAGATATTTGAATATGCCCCCGGCCTTGTGGTTCCGGCGCTGTTGATCATATTGATAACGGTATCTTTTTCAGTTGTATCATCCCTTCTTCAGATGAAGCTTACGAAAAGGCAGATGCTTCTAAGTTCTCGGGAAAGTGGCATGAGTTATGCAGCTGTTTCCGGAATCCAGAAGATCAAACTGACCGGGGCTGAGAAAAGAGCCTTTTCAAGATGGGGAGATCTATATGCCGGGGAAGCTGCCCTAAGATATAATCCGCCAACGTTTTTGAAGATCAATTCAGTTTTAAGTTCTGCCATTTCTATTGTCGGGACCATTATCATGTACAACCAGGCAATAGTTACCGGGGTCTCCACAGCACAGTACATTGCCTTTAATACAGCATACGGAATGGTGTCAGGTGCTTTTATGTCTCTTTTTGGAATGGCACTTACAGCAGCAAATATAAGACCAATCCTTGAGATGGCAGAGCCGATACTGAAGGCGGAGCCTGAGATATCGGAGAGCAGGGAGACCCTTACCAGGATTTCGGGTGGAATAGAGCTTATCAACCTCACCTTTAAATATAAAGAGAATTCACCCATCATCATAGACGATCTTTCTCTTAAAATTAATCCGGGGCAGTACGTGGCAATAGTAGGAAAAACCGGGTGCGGAAAATCTACTCTTGTAAGGCTCCTTCTTGGGTTTGAGAAACCCACAAAGGGCAGTATTTTCTATGATGGAAAAGATATAGCTTCTATTGACCTTAAGTCCCTTAGAAAACACATTGGTGTGGTAACTCAAAACGGAAAGCTGTTTCAGGGGGATATCTTTTCAAATATAGTAATTGCAGCTCCGCATCTTACACTTGATGATGCCTGGGAAGCAGCCAGGATTGCCGGTATTGATGAGGACATCAGGCTGATGCCGATGGGGATGCATACACTTATATCTGAAGGAAGCGGTGGAATCTCCGGGGGTCAGAAGCAGAGGCTCATGATAGCCAGAGCAGTGGCACCAAAGCCTAAGCTCATCATATTTGATGAGGCTACATCTGCTTTGGACAATATTACACAGAAGAAGGTCTCTGAGGCGCTGGATGAGATGGATTGCACAAGAATAGTGATAGCTCACAGGCTGTCCACGATAAGGCAGTGTGACAGGATCCTGGTATTTGAGGGTGGCCACATTGTGGAGGACGGAACCTTTGATGAACTGATAGAACAAAACGGATATTTTGCCAGTCTGGTTGAAAGACAGAGGGTGGATGCATAGGAGGATTTAGATGGATTTGACATGGAATGTACAGGGAGAAGATCTCTTCGTTGGAGTCAGCGGAAAACTTGACACCATGAGCGCCATGGATCTTGATGAAAAATTCAATGATATGCCGGATGAGATCAGAAACATCTATTTTGATCTTGATGGCCTGCTTTACATTGCTTCCGCGGGGCTAAGGGTTTTGTTCTGGGCAAACGAATATACGGAAGATAAGGGTGGGACAACCATTCTTAAAAATGTTGCACCGGATATACTGGAGATACTGAAAATAACCGGATTCAAGGACTTCATAAACATTGAATGAAATGTATGGATGAGAAAAAGAACTTGCCATTGAAGCAGAATTTATGATTATTGTGAAGACAACTATAGGCTGAAACAAGGTTAAGGTGGGAAAAATGTCCGATTTATTAGATATTAAACTGATCATTGATAAAGACTGTAAAAAGCTCAATGTGGTAATAACCAACAATGAGCGCAATGATGATGTGGAGGGAGTAATCTCAGCTATCCAGGAATATGCCAACAAGAAAATTCCCATGATTCCGGCGTATTTCAAGGATAGTATGGTTATGTTGCCACAAAGGCAGATATGCAGGATATTCATAATCAACAGAAGGGTAGTTGTGGAGACAGCTCAGCGAACCTATGAGGTGAAAAAAAACCTGAGAGAGCTGGAGGAGATGCTGGACAAAGACAGATTTGTCCGCATTTCCCAGTCTGAGATCCTGAACCTTCGCAAAGTTAAGAGCTTTGACTTTTCTGCAGCGGGAACAATAGGCGTTGAGCTTGAGAATGGCGAAAGTACCTGGGTTGCAAGAAGAAGGGTGCGGGATGTCAAACAGGCTCTGGCAAGAGGAGGTAATGATGAATATAAAGGATAAATGTATGTTCAGAATGTTACTTGGCTTTACACTGGGGTTATTGGCCGGAATAGTAATGTATGTACTGGTAATCCCTGACGGGACTGTAATAAATAAGCCCTTTCTGGTTTGTCACCTTCTTGGATCAGGCATAGTGGGACTCGTAGGTTATGGTGGAGCTATTGTTTATGATATAGAGAACTGGTCGCTGGGAAGAGCTACTTTTACCCATTATTTAGTTTCCTTTATGACATTGTTTGTTATCAGCGAGCTGCTGGGGTGGTTTTCACATGACATTTTACTTGGTATGTTTATCTTTTTCACCGCAGTTTATGCGCTTATCTGGCTGACTGAGTATTATGTCTGGAGGTCGCAGGTCAGAAAAATGAACAAAGATCTTGAGATAATGCTAAAGAGTCACGATAAGGAAACCGAATAGACACGGAAAACGACCGAATACACAAAGAACATTGAGGCCTTTTATCTTTGCTGATATTATTCATGCAAGGATGAAAGAAAAAAGGAGAGTAGGGCTGTGGCAGATAATAAGAATGTTCAGCTGTCAGATGAGGTGTTGCTTGGTGCTACCGGTGGACTTGCAGTAACCGAAGAGAATAAGCCCGACTATGACGCGATCGGATCGGTGATCATGCACCTGAGAGAAAAACAGTATCAGGTAAGGTTCGATGACGGTGCGGAACTGATCGCAACTTATCAGTCTGGCGGAGAGGTTTCAGATGGTACAAAGGTTGGTTTATACGCAGTTGCCGGTGGCTGGACAATGTATGTTTTGGGTAGCTGAATAAGAAAAAAGAAGGGCATCCTCTGCCGGAATAAAGCAGGGGGTGCTTTGTTGTCTTATCGGAAGAAAAAGGTGGCAGAAAGGAGCCGGAACCTTTGAGGAAAAAGTTTAAGATCCTTGTTACAGGAAAAAACAGAAGAATTGCAATGGACATATGTAACCATCTTGCGGTTGATAGGGATTATTCGGTGATCAAATGTGCGGCAAAACCTGACGCTCTGTTGGAGCTTGTTCCCGTAGAGAGACCCAGGGTAATAATCATATGTCTGGGAGATGAGAGAAAAGAGACAGTGCGAGCTTTCGATATCCTGAAGGAATGTGCAAAGCTGGGGGCTCTGACCATTATCGTTGTGGCAAATCAGGAGGATAAATCTCTTTTTATAAAATACACAAATCTGGAGAAGATGATCTTTTTATCAAGACCGGTATCGTTATTTGCTCTGTACGAAAAACTTGAAGAAGAGGAGCGCAGGTATACCAGAGACGATGATGATGACTATTCTATTCTTTCGGAGTATATAAATCCCAATTCAGACAGAGTGGCTCGAAGACATATTCTCGCAGTTGATGACAACGCTGAACAGCTTTTGCAGATAAAGGAGCACTTAAAGGAGTTCTATGAGGTGACACTTGTGGGATCAGGCAGGGATGCGCTTAAGTTCCTCAGGAGAAGAAAGGTGGACCTTATCTTACTGGATTATCTGATGCCTGAAATGGACGGGCCTGAAGTGATAAATGAAATAAGACAGGATCCGTCGCTGGCATCAATCCCGGTAATGTTCCTTACAGGAGTCAAAGAGAAAAGCAAGGTCATAAAAACTCTGGTGGATATTAAGCCTCAGGGCTATATTGTAAAACCCAGTAAAAAATCTGAACTTGTTGCAAAGATAATCGATGTATTTGAACAGGAGACAGAGGAATGAGCATAGATCTTTCTTTTTTGGAAGAAAAGGGGATAGATACAAAGCTTGGAAAAGAATATACCGGCGGAACTGAAAAATATCTGTCAGCCTTAAAAAGATATTTTTCCAACTATGAAGACAATAGGAAAAAAGCAGAGGATTGTTATGCAGGCGGGGATATAAAGAACTATATGGTTCAGGTACATGCACTTAAGAGTAACTCCAGAATGGTCGGCGCCATAAGTCTTTCAGAAGAATTTGAGGCCCTTGAAAAAGCGGCATCAGAGGGCGATATCTCATTTATTGCGGCCAACGGGGAAAAGACATTATCAAGGTACGGTGAGCTTGTGGAGTTATTAAGACCTATTGGTGAAGCCGAAATTGAGATGCCTGCTAACGAGATTACCGGCGGGGAAGCACTTCTTTTGTCAAAAGAACTGCTGGAGGCACTGGATGATTATGATGAAGAGAAATCAGCTGAACTTGCAAGAAAACTCTCGGGATATCCTTTCAGGCTTCGCCAGCGGGGGGAAATGAATCGTGCCATAAAGCTGATATCTGATTTTTGCTACGACGATGCTGCGGAAATAATAAAAGAGATCTCTGAGACTATTGAGTGAGAATTTGAGGGTTTTGGCGGATGAAATATATAAAGACTGCTCTTTCCGTGATGATTGTTACTGTCTTTGCTTATATAGTGATAGGTGAATTTGTTTTTCCTGCTAATGTTCCCAGGGATGGATTTATATGTGAGATGTTGCCAAGTGACAACTGGGAAATTATCATGGAAGATGGTAGCAGGAAGCCCTTTACACTTCCGGGAAGAGTACAGGAGGATGTGGTGCTTCAGACAACCCTTCCGGCCTCATTCGACAAGAAGGTGACTGTCCTGTGTTTCAGAGGCATGGACATGAGAGTTTTTATCGGGGATGAACTGCGCGGAAAGCTTGTAACCGAGGACTATGCAATTTTTGGGGACCGCTCGGCGGAGTGCTATCTTATGGTTCCGCTGTATCAGGAGGATGCGGGGAAGTGCTTACGCATAGATTATGAATACAATTCAGGTTTTGTGTATGAAGTCTATTATGGAACATGGCTTGGTATCTGGGCACATCTCTTTTCTCAGTATGGAGCGGAGCTTTTTGTAGGTATCATTATAATGTCACTGGGCTTAATCTGCTATATCGCGTCTGTTACCTACAGGATAATCTATAAACAGTACCTGGAGATGCAGCATCTATCCACGGGTGTACTGCTTGGAGCCTGCTGGGTCATGTCCAATTCTGTGTTCAGACAGTTTTACACAAGAAATATATCTGTTATGTCTGATATACCATTTCTTATGGTCATGCTTCTGCCAATTCCATTTCTGGTTTTTATCGATTCTCTTCAGAAGGGGCGCTATACAAAGCTCATCACTTTTGCAGGTGGATTGGAAATACTGGACTTTGTGGTTTTGATAGCTCTTTTTATAAGCGGAAGAGTACCTCTGGTTAAAAGCTTTGTGGTCGCTGCATCCTGTTGTCTTGTATGCATAGCTGTCATGAGCTATACCATCATAAAAGATTCACTTGAGGGATATACAAAGGAATATGAATATGTGGCTGTGGGCTTTGTGGTTTTGGCAATGGCTGCAGTTGGCCAGATCCTGGCATATATCTTTGCTCACAATGGTGTGTTTTCGGGACTTTTGATGGCGATAGGTCTCCTGGGGTTTCTCATATGCGCATCAATTCACACGATCAAGCAGCTTATAGGCTTACGACTTAAAGCCAATGAAGCTACCAGTGCCAATCAGGCGAAGGATCAGTTTTTGGCTAATATGTCCCATGAGATCAGAACACCCCTCAACGGGATTCTTGGGATGGATGAGATGATCATCAGGCAGACCAGGCAGAGCAATATTAAAAAATACGCGCTGGATATAAAGAGTGCAGGAAATACTCTTTTGGCCCTCATAAATGACATACTCGACCTGTCCAAGATCGAAGCCGGAAGCTTTGAGATAATTCCCGCAGAGTACAGCATTACATCTGTTCTGAATGATGTTATCAATATGACCCGGCACAAAGCTGTGGCAAAGGATATTGAGTACATTTTTGAAGTGTCACCCGAAGTGCCCGGGGTCCTGTACGGGGATGAGCTCAGGGTAAGGCAGGTGATGCTGAATATAATTAATAACGCCATAAAGTATACAGAAAAAGGTCATGTAAAGATTGAGGTCAGCGCCAATAATGACCATGATGCCTCTGATGGTGGTTCTATACTCATGGTGAAGGTTTCCGATACAGGCATGGGAATTAAGAAGGAGGATATGGATAAACTCTTTACCAGCTTTCAGAGGCTTGACGTAAAGAAAAACCGGTCAATAGAAGGCACAGGTCTGGGACTTTACATCACTCACAGGCTTTTGGAGCTGATGGGCGGAAGGATAGAAGTGGACACCAAATATGGCCAGGGAAGTACTTTTACACTAATAATTCCGCAAAAGGTCGTTGATGAGCATCCCATAGGTGATTTTTGTGATGCTGTGAGCAAATTTATAAGCAATATGGAAGTTGAAGAAACAACGCTTTATGCACCGAATGCGAAAATCCTTATTGTTGATGATAATCAGATGAACCTTGAAGTGATGGAGGGGCTCCTGCGGGAATCAAAGATGAAGATTGATCTGGCTCTTTCCGGAAACGAGTGCATAGAGAGGGTCCGCGAAAAGAACTATGATATCGTTCTTCTGGATCAGATGATGCCCGGGATGAATGGCGAAGAAACTCTGCAGTCCATGAAAGAGAATGGATTGATCGGAGATACTCCTGTCATAGCACTGACGGCAGATGCCATACTTGGTGCAAGAGAAAGCTATATATCCAAAGGCTTCACAGATTATCTCAGCAAACCGGTTAAGTATGAAAAGCTTGAGGAAGCCTTTAAGAAATATCTTCCAGAAGAAAAGCAGCTGGTAAAACCAAAACAGGAAGAGGAACTGCCTGTTCTTTTGATATGGGGAATGGACTCGGACAAGCTAAGGGAGACAAAAGAAAAATTGTCTGAGCATTATAGGTGCACATGTGTTGTGGGAAGTAAGGCAAGAGATAAATTCCTGGAGAAGCATGAAGTCGATGCTGTGATGCAGGTGTAGCAGATGTAAAAGACATGATGGATGGAGGGACGCTTGAATGGGAATTCAAGAAAACGAGCCCGTGCAAATGAACTCCGACGATTCAGAGAGGAGCAGCGGACGGACGTCTATGCGGCATTGGATTATTGTTTTGAGAATTATAATCAGGGGCGCCCCTTTATTTTAGCGGGTCATTCGCAAGGCTCCATGATGATCAAGATCGCGCTGCAGGACTATTTTCTGGAGCATGACGATTATCTTAAACGGATGGTTGCGGCTTATGTGCTGGGTTATTCCATCACTGCCGATGACCTTAAGGCGAATCCCGCGTTGAAGTTTGCCGAAGGCGCGGACGATACCGGGGTGATCGTTTCCTGGAATATTGAGGGACCGGAGAATAAGCACGAGAGCAATATTACCGTTATGAATAATTCCATCGCCATCAATCCCCTGAACTGGAAACGTGACGAGACATACGCGCCCGCAACGGAAAATAAGGGAGACCGCCTTCCGGTCCCCAAGGAGGGCGAATTTATCGCAAGCGAATATGAACCGCACCGGCCCGGTATTGCGGATGCGCAGCTTGATGTGGAAAGGGGGCTAACCATTTTTGCACAATTTATCTTCTGTAGGATTGTCGAACGAAAAATACAGGTTAAGGCATTGATGATGGCAAATATACGCTACCACTATGCTCATGATCATGGCAGAAACACAGCTTATCAACGGCTATGGAGAGGACGGAAGGACGATAATCGGCAACTGCGATACCTATGTATATATGGGCGGCAATGATGTAGGAACTGCCCAGGCTGTAGCTGAGAGGTGTGACATATCGCTCAAAAAGATACTGAATATGCCTGTAGGTACCAACTGGATATTCCGAAGGGGACAGGCACCCCAAAATGGCAAAAACTATGACCTTGATGCGCTTCTGAAATCGAAGAAGATAGGCGGTGAAAAAGAGTTGGCAAGGTAACTTTGCAATGCCCGCATTGCCTGTGTTTTCTTCCTTGCATTTGAAAATTCATCCTGCGTAAATTGTTCAGTTAATTCAGCTACAGTTCCCAAGCTTTGTTACAATAATGAATATAGATTGCCTTAAAGAGAGGTTGCGATATGGCTTTTACAGTAAGTGTCGGGGAAGCGGACTTTGCAGCGCTTCGTAAGGAAAATGCATACTATGTAGATAAGACTGAGATCGTGTATGAGCTTGTGCATGATACAAATAATAAAGTAACGCTTTTTACAAGACCACGCAGGTTCGGAAAAACCCTTATGATGAGTATGATGGAGAATTTTTTCAGCATACGTAAAGATAGCAAGGGTATTTTTGAAGGGCTTGCCATAACGGAGCATAAGGATTTTTGTAAGGAGTGGATGAATCAGTATCCGGTGCT
>JAILJR010000190.1 GCA_024694565.1 Butyrivibrio sp.
TTCAACCTTTTTTCAATCTATCTATCATTACACTTTTTTCCTACAATCACTTATATATACAATTTGCGGAAAGGATGTTTTGTGAGGAAAATGAAAAAAGGAGGTATGACAATGAGACGAACAATCAGAAAATATCTTGCACTGAGTATAGCCGGTGCATACATCCTGACCCATCCTGTAATCTCACACGCAGAAACCGTCCAGTATGAAGGCGGTACAGTGACTTACGAACAGAATGAACACGGAACTACTGATATTACTTTCAGTAAAGACGGCGGATGGACCAATGAAGGCACGGAACTTGAATTCAAGTACAGCGACGGCTCTCAATTTATCATCAATGATTATGTAAGACAGGATAATGGAGATATTACGGTAACTACCTATGGAGATTTTGACATCAATCAGCTGATAGTTGAATTCAAAGGTGACCCGCCGGCAGTTAACAATGCAAATGATAACACTGCACCCGCGCAGGACAATCAGGTAATAAGCAATGCCCCTGCGCAGGATAATCAGGTAACAAGCAATGTTCTTTCTCAGGACAATCAGTCCGCAAACTCCCCGCCAGCTCCTGCCCAGGATAGTTCAAGAAACTCCACTGGTCCGTCGAACGCAAACGAAACTGCACTGTTTGTTGTAAACAATGATCAGGACTCTCAGGTAAACAATGGCTCAAATTCCGGCAATGAATCATCGGAATCCGGTTCAGATTCCTCAGCCGGTGCACCTTCAGACGCATTTTCACCTGCCGGTATGTCATATGAGGCGCTGAACAGTGACGCAAGACGGGCAGCGGAATCCCAAATGAGCTACAGCAGCTTTACTGCATTATGCCAGAGGGCTATTTCGTCAGTCGGTTCAGGCCAGACCCTCACTATCAATACCGGGAAATGGATGAGCATTGACAGAAAGACCATGGAGGCCATCGCAGCAAGACCTGATATGACAGTTACAATTAACTACATTTATAATGAGAAAGCCTACAGTGTGACAATTCCCGCAGGATACGATGTTATGTCACTTCTCGACGAGAACGGATTTTGCGGCTTCCTGTATCTTAACAAAGTATTTGGCGCAAAAGAGCAATAAGAAAGGCTCCTAAGGATGCTACAGTAAAGATCGAGACCAGCAAGTGGATATCCTTCCACAAGAAGGTAATGGAAGCCCTCGCAGAGAGACCTGCCGTAACCCTCGAGATCTCTTTCCTCGATGAAGGCTACAAAGGAAACCGCTGCACAGTAACAATACCAAAGGGAACAGACACAATGTCCCTCGTTGACAAGAACGGTTTCACAGGATTTTTATACCTGGGCGGCAAGTTTGGACTAAAAACAAATTAATCATGTTAAGGCACCCTGCACCATATCAGTGCAGGGTGCTTTTTTCAGGTCGGGAAAAATCAGCCCGAGCCGCTGCTATAACGATAACAGTTAGTAGAACTGCATGGATGAGCCTCATAATTCCCGAAAATACATCATTTTTGAAGAATCTTGAATAAATTTCAGAACCACGCACTGACTGGCGACTGAATTGTAACAAGTCATTATCCGGCATTGCGTTAGATGATGTAAGTTGTTGCAAAAAAATGTTGGTGTATATCCTGTTTGTAATGCTTTCTTCAATAATGTTTTAACGCCTTCCCGCGGGAGTATTAGAACTATATTGTCTTTACAGTCTTTACGGTATATACTGTAAATGCAAAGGAGGATAATGACATGGCTTCAAAAGCAATCAATCTTAAATTAGATGAAGAGCGCATTATGGATGTTAAGCAGGTTGCTTCTGTATTTCATATGACAATGACTGATGTAATAAATGAAGCTCTGGATGCGTATCTTCCAACAATGAAAGCGGATCCATTTTACCGATTAACCGCAAATGTTAAAGATGCATCCGAATCAGAAACTGCAGAAATTCTTTCAGAAATCGAAGGGTTATCAGATGATGACCTGGAGATAACTACCGTAAGAAGTTTTAAGGTGGGATCGGAGGAATAGTATGCCAAAGAGGAGAGGGCCTTTTTCGTATGAAATACAGTATGTGAAGGCTGCTGATAAATTCTTCAAGGATCACGAGGATGTTCGTGAACAATACGAAGATGCGATTAAAGAACTATTAGTTGGGGAGCATCCTGAAAAAATTGATGTTAAGCGGATAAAGGTAAAGAAGAATAATTATTTCAGGATAAAACTAGATGGCTACAGGGTTGTATATACATTGATAAATAACACTATTGTAGTCGTAAATACTATGTTAGCCGGGTCGCGAGGTGATGTTTACAAGAAGATGAGTGGTATGAACTGAAAAAATGAAGGATGGGCATTATAACATCGTGCGGGAAAACCCCTTCCGATGAAGTCGGTTATTTATTATTTGGTGTACTGCCCCAATCATTTCTTTACTTATGGATAAAGAAGACTCGGAAGATAGGCGAAGGCCGGATTGAAACAAATCATCAGTTTGAAAGGAGACAATAATGAAAAAGAAATTTATGGCAATTATGACTTTGGGTGTGATGCTTATTTGCTGCGCGTTATCGCCGTATCTTAGTGAGAGGAACTTTGCAGCTGTGGGAGCAACAGTTACAGACGGTTCTACCGGAAAAGTGCAGGGGACAAAGGACAATCCGAATCCTGAAAAACCGGGCGATGATCTGTTAAAGCCTGGACAGCATTGGGAGCAGTATACTACTACAAGCGGCACCACTGGATGGATCGCGATCCCTGTTGACCCTGACCCGGAGCCTCTTGGATCTGTTATAACCAGGAAATACAAGAGAAAAGACGGAACCATCTATGGAGTTGACAAGCACGGATACTATGGCAAGTCTGATATCGCAGAGAAGCTGAGTACCACAAAGACACCGACTATGGTAGAGTTTTCATGGTTTTTGAATGGGGTAATGAAGGCGGGGGTTCCTGCAAAGGCTGAGAACATACATCATCCGGAGGATGCTATTGGTGACTGGAAATGCCTTGTCATATATGATCCTCTCAATCAGGAGGGCAAAAGAGCTTATCACCTTGGAACCCTTCATATGGACTGCAGGAAGGACAAAAAAGCAGAGACACTCAGCCCTCATATTGAATGGAGGAAAAAGCTGGATGAAAACATGGAAAACGAAGTTGATGAGTCTTACAGGAACTGGTTTTTAAGCTATGGAAGCTTCACTGACGGTTGGTACGGTGAGAAAGACAACGGAAACATGTCATTTCGTATGTGGACCATGGATGATGGAAAGCAGTATGCATGGGGCGCTGCAAAATTCAGCGATTCAGATAATACAGTTGTTGTTTTGGTGAGATAAGGATCTGACGATGCGGACGGGTCTGACTGCCTCAAAATGAGGCAGCCAGACCCGTTCTTTTAATTTTTGCAGTAAAGATGGTCTCCGGGAATAGGGTTGTTGAGCCGAAATGGACCAATAACCCCGTCCCCGGGGACCATTTAACAAACACTTCTGCCTGATGTGTTTGTTATGTCTCGGTCACTTTTTTGAGATGTGCTCATTAAGTCTTCTGCCCTATGGAAAGCGGAAACGTATTGTGATAATGTCTAGCCTGTCAACGAGATAGCAAAGAAGACAGGAAACGAAAAAGATGATCAGTGATCAAAAATGGGAGGAACGATATGACTAAACAATATCCACTGACTGCGGCACAGAAAATGCATGACAGATGGATCAGGGAGTACAAGACACAGCAGGTTTCAGGCCTGAGCGTTGTGGCAGCGCTTCAGTACGAGCTTGACTTCGGTCTTTTGAAAAAATGTATTGAGCTTGAGTTTGAGAGATACGGCTGTATGAGGGTGAGATTTACCAAGGCTGATGTAAACGGAAATGTGAGCCAGTACATTATTAAGAAGGAAACCAGAGATATTCCCCTTAAGGACCTCACGGGAATGACGCTTCAGGAGGCGGATGACACAATGCAGCAGTGGGCATATCAGACTCTTGACGGAGATGATGTACCGATGTGTGAGGTGTTCATGGTTAAGCTCCCCGAGGGCTACAGAGGCTTCTTCATCCACATGGATCACAGACTTATCGATTCCTGCGGAGTGATGGTGATGATACAGGACATTATGGCACTGTATACACACTATAGATTTGGTTCCGACTATCCGGCTGAGCTTGCAGATTTTGAGACGGTTCTTCAGTCAGACCTTAAAAAGGCAGGTAATGAGAAGCGCTTTGCAAAGGACAAGAAGTTCTGGGACGATCAGCTGGACAGGCTGGGAGAGCCACTTTACTCCGACATTCAGGGACCAGGGGTGCTTGAGGCAGCCAGAAAGAAGCATGGAAATAAAAACTTAAGATCAGTGGACATAGAGAGAAAACAGCTCTTTGTAGCCGTTAAGGACTACAAGCTGGAAAAAGAGCCCACTAAAACGCTCATAGATTTCTGCGTAAACCATGAGATCTCAATGACAAACCTTCTCCTTCTTGGGATAAGGACATATCTCTCCAAGCAGAACAACGGACAGGAAGACATAACAGTACAGAACTTCATATCAAGGCGCTCAACAAAAGATGAATGGACTTCGGGCGGAAGCAGGACGATAATGTTCCCCTGCAGGACAGTGATAACGCCTGATACTGATTTCCTGAGCGCAGCTTATGAGATACAGACAGTGCAGAACAACATCTATATGCACAGCAACTATGACCCGGGGCTCATCCTCGATGAGATAAGAAGGCGCTACAACACACCACATGACACGACTTATGTGAGCTGTTACCTGACATATCAGCCCATGACCGCAAGCATTGACAATCCGTTTATTAAGAACATTCCGATGCATGCAAAGTGGTTTGCCAACGGAGCAGCTACCAAGAAGATGTATCTGACTGTCACACACACTCCTGACGGAGGAATGAATTTTTCATATCACTATCAGACAGCAGAGCTTGTGGAAAAAGACATGGAGCTTTTGCACTACTACCTGATGCGGATACTTTTCCGCGGAGTAGAGGAGCCGGGCAGGACAATACAACAGATAATGGATATGGTTTGATTATAGAGGAGGATATAATAATGAGCAGAGAATTAAAATTTAAGGAACTTGTAGCACAGTATTGTGACATTAAGCCCGAGCAGATGAAGGGCGCATTGAGATTCAGGGAGGACCTTGGCTTCAGTTCACTTGACTTTATGTCATTTTTGGGAGAGCTGGAGGATGAGTTCGATGTTGAGCTTGAGCAGGACAAGGCGACAAATGTACACACGATTGATGAGGCGCTGACACTTCTTGACGAGCTGGCAATTGCAGGATGAAAATGCACCAAATAATGGAGGGTGAGATGAGCAATATAAGACAGATCTGGGATACTACAGTAGAAAAATACAGCAAACTTCCGGCTGTGCGCTGGCTTCTGAAGAAGACAGTGTGTGAAAAGAGCTATGAAGAGCTTGATAAAAATGTGAAGAAAATAAGAAGCTTTCTTGAGTCTGAGGAGCTGACGGGAGCACATGTTGCTCTCATCGGAAGCAGCAGCCCTGAGTGGATAGAGGCATATCTTGGAATAGTTACAGGTGTGAATGTTGCGGTTCCGCTGGATGCGGCTCTTCCGGATGATGAGCTGACAGAGCTCCTTCAGAGATCTGATTCTGAGATGCTCTTCTTATCACCGCAAAGAGAAGGCTTAAGGGAGCGTGTTCTGAAGGAGTGCCCGGCGGTTAAGAGGATCGTGATGCTGACTTCTGATGAATTTGAGGCGCTTCCTGAAGCAGAGTTTGATGTGCCCGGCGCAGCAGAGTATGAGATTGCTACCATAATCTATACCTCCGGCACAACAGGTAAGAGCAAGGGAGTCATGCTCACACAAATGAACCTTTCTGAGAATGTTAACTCAGTTGAATATGATGCAACCCCCGGATGCGTGACTCTGAGCGTCCTTCCAATACATCACGCCTACTGCCTTGTAATGGACTGGCTCAAGACATTGTCCCTTGGCTGTGTCATATGTATAAATGACTCTTTTATGCACATGGTGAGGAATATGAGCATATTCAAGCCTGAAGTAATGCTGATGGTACCTCTTATGATAGAGACAATTTATAAGAAGCTTTCAGCAACGGATCTTGATCCAAGGGCTGTATTGGGCGGAAATCTCAGGATAATATTCACAGGCGGTGCCCACCTTGATCCATTCTATGTTGAGAAATTTGAGGAATTCGGTGTCGATGTGCTGGAGGGCTACGGAATGAGTGAATGCTCGCCTGTAATAACCAGCAATACACCGCAGAACCACAAGGCAGGCTCCATAGGAAGACCGCTAAAGAACGTGGAGATAGCCTTCGAGGACGGTGAGATACTTGTCCGCGGAAGCAGCGTCATGAAGGGATATTACAAGATGCCGAAGGAGACGGGGGAAGCACTTACCGACGGATGGCTTCACACCGGCGACAAGGGATATCTTGACGAAGACGGATATCTGTTCATAAACGGAAGGGTAAAGAATCTCATCATAATGTCAAACGGCGAGAATGTTTCTCCCGAGGAGATCGAAAATAAACTGGCCCTGTGCCCGCTCATTTCGGAGGTGATCATCACAGGAGAGAATAACGGCCTCACAGCCAGGGTTTATCCCGATGCAGACGAGGCTGAAAAGAGGGGACTTTCTGGGGAAGAGCTCGAGAAGGAAATCTGGAATTTCATCTCAGAATATAACGGTTCACAGCCTACCTACAGATATGTCACAGCTCTGATCGTAAGGCAGACTCCGTTTATCCGCAATTCCACCGGCAAGATCAAGCGTCAGGAGGCGACAAAAGAAAATCCTGCAGCCTGAAGCGAAAGCATGGCGACAAGATGACGGGCATCGACTTTTTCCTCCGCCTTGCATCTGAAAAAATTCTCGGCGGATTTGATGCAGTTATTTATTATTTGGTGTACTAGGAATGCATACCTGACAAAGAAGGTACAGCTTTCGGGAAAAAGACCGGGAGCTGTACCTTCTTTGTCAGAACCTGTTGCCCATAAACGGAAGCATTCCGTTCATAAAAATAAGCGAAAGAATGTCCGCAATCTGCTCGGCAGGTGACTCAAATTCCTCTGAGATCCATTTATGCAGGATACCAATGGTGGTTCCGATGGTTCCTGCGATCATGTATGAATACTGCATTCTTGATACATCCGGGGCGGTATTGAAGTCAGAGGCTTTGGTGACATATCTGTGGAACATGGTCATGGCTTTTTCGAAAAAATTGTCGCCGTGAGCGTTTCTAAGCAGGTCAGCGAGGAACGGATTGCTCTTTGTGTAATTGCAGATAGCAAGAAAGAAGGATTTGCAAAGATCCTTGTCATTCTTTGGCTTGAAGCTTTCCATCATCCTGAAAATATCGTCTATAGTCCTGTCCTCGGCGGCGGAAGCCAGCGCGGGGACATTTTCATAGTGGTTGTAAAAGGTGCTGCGGACAATTCCGGCCTTCTTGACCACATCTGCTACTGTTATCTTTCTGTAATCCTTCTCCTTTACAAGCAGGAAAAAGGCTTCTATAATCGCATCTTCGGCAGTGCTGTAACGTTCATCTGATTCGTTCATACTTTTCACCTCTGTAAACGAAAGTTTTTTCTGGCTTATTCCGGGTAACAATTCAGTGGCCAGCCAGCCTGAGCAGGCCGGAACAAGTGAAAGGCTGAGCCGGGGTGCCTTGAAAAACGTCGGTACTTAGCGCGCGTATTTTGGGCGCTTAGTACCGCTACGTTTTTCACGGAGCGAAAGCGCCACCTCGGGCAGACTTGCACTTGTGACTGACTGCTCAGGCCGGCTGGCCACTGAATTGTAACTATTCCTGTTGGATGCGCGATATTATCTGCGCTGAATAGTTACAGTTTATCAGATATGTTAAAATAAAGGTAGCAATTTCTAGGAGGGAGTTAACAGCGATGCGGGAGTTGTTGCTTGGAATGCAGTATTTAAGCATTATCGGAATATTTCTGGAGGGCGTGATAATATTCAGGCACATGAAGACGTCGCTCCATTCCTATCTGTTTGTGAGCTGCATTGCCGCGCTGGCTGCAAATGTGGGGTATCTGCTGGAGCTTAAGGCCGTTAGTGAGGATGAGTATATAACGGCGCTTAAGTTTTCTTATGCAGGGAGAATCTGGTATGCGTTCTTTCTGTTCCTTTTCATAGTAAGACTGTGCGACAGAAAGATACCGCGCGCCATGGCTGCGGCTCTTTTGCTGATCCATGCCTTAACGTATTGTGTGATACTGAATCTAAAGAATACCACCCTGTACTATACCGACATGCGATTCGATACAGATGGTATTTTTCCAAAGCTGTTTCATGGGAACGGGATATTACACCATTTAACAATGGGTCTTGTGTTATTTTATATTATCTGCGGGATAATAATGCTCATTCTTTCCTATAAAAAGACGGCGAATATGGCATCAAGGCGCAGGTTCCTTACAGTGATGATAGCGGTCCTGGCGGAAGGAGCTTTCTTTGTGGCTCAGCTGATTGGCGAAAAGGGTTTTGCGTACGCCTTCGATTTCACGATGTTCGGCTATTTTTTCGGGACACTGATAATGCTGATCGCAATTCTTTCCTTTGACCTTCTCGGGACAAAGGAGCTGGCAAAAGAGTACATTATTGAAAGAATTTCGGAGGGAATCATCGCAGTTGACAATAATGGCGCGGTCAAGTACTTCAATGAGCCGATAAAAAAGCTCTATCCGGACTTTGAAAGCCGCAGGGATGCTGTGATAGCATCAATAACCAGCGCTATTAAAAACGGAGAGTCTATTACGCTGGATGACAGGATATTTTCGCCGGAATTAAACTCCCTGGTCTATGAGGGCGTGGACTACGGAAAGCTGTACGTTCTTGTGGATGACACAGATCATTACAGATATATGGAAGCGCTTGAAAAGCAGAAGGAATTTGCGGATAAGGCAAGTGAGGCAAAGAGCAGGTTCCTTGCCAGTATGTCCCACGAGATCAGAACGCCGATAAGTGCGGTACTGGGAATGGATGAGATGATCCTGCGTCAGGCAACACAGAAGTCCATTCGCGCCTATGCCTACGACATTATGGATGCGGGTAAAGCGCTCCTGTCACTGATCGGAGATATCCTCGACCTGTCAAAGGTTGAAGAGGGGAAGATGGAAATAGTCCCTGTCCAGTATGAGCTTGCATCACTTATAAACGATCTGGTGAACATGGTCAGGACAAGGGCGGTAAAAAAGGGCCTTCAGCTTAATGTAGATGTGGATGAGCATATTCCGGAGTATCTTGAGGGTGATGAAGTGCGTATCAGGCAGTGCGCCCTCAATCTTTTGACTAATGCCGTAAAATACACGGAGAGCGGCTCTGTGACACTGAATGTCTCCTACAGCAAAAAGGATGAAAACAGTATTTTCCTGAACTTCAGAGTGACAGATACTGGTATTGGAATGAGAAAAGAGGATATGGAGGCTCTTTTTTCTCCCTATATCCGGATCGAGGAGAAGAGAAACCGCACCATCGAGGGCACCGGTCTTGGCATGAGCATTACAAGGCAGCTTCTTGAGCTGATGGGAAGCACGCTCTGTGTGGAGAGCGAGTACGGAAGGGGCTCTGATTTTTCTTTTTCCGTGGAGCAGAAGGTCATCTCATTTGAAGAGATAGGAGATTATTCCGGGCGCTACAACGAAGTACGAGAAAAGGAATATGAATACAGGCAGCTGTTTAATGCACCTGATGCGAGGATCCTTGTTGTTGATGACACTGAGATGAATCATACGGTGATAACGGGTCTTCTAAATAAGACGGGGATGCGTATTGACTGCGCCATGTCCGGAGATGATGCACTGACGCTGGCGGCAGTCAATGAATATGATGTGATCTTCATTGACCACATGATGCCCGGCATGGACGGCATTGAGACCTTGGAACGTCTCAGAGAGCTTGATAAAAACAGGGAAACGCCTATGGTTGCCCTAACTGCCAATGCTGTGTCCGGCGCCAGACAGATGTATCTTGACGCAGGCTTCAGCGACTACATCTCAAAGCCGGTGGACGGCGTAAGACTTGAAAAAATGCTTCTTTCCCTGCTTCCAAAGGACAAGGTAAGGCTTCCCGGGGATGAGGGCGATAGAGCCGTGGACAACAAAGAAACAGAGCTGTCGAGGATACTTGTGGTTGATGACAGTCCTGAGATTCATGAGCTTGTCAGGAGTATCCTGGGTCAGAGCTACAATATTGATGTCTGCAGTCTTGGAAAAGAAGTATTTTCGATGGCTAAAAAGCTTTCACCTGATCTTATCATGCTGGATATATATCTTCCTGACGAGAATGGATTCGAAGTCATGGAGCAGCTGAAGATGGATGAGAGGACTTCGGATATTCCGGTGCTTCTTATAACCGGGGACGGTGACAGCATCACGGAGGAGAACGGCTTCAAGAGCGGTGCTGCTGACTACATCAGAAAGCCCTTTGAGCCGGAGGTGCTCAGGCAGCGCATAAAGCGCATAATCGATCTGTCACACTATCAGCGCTCGATTGAGGACGAGGTCCAGCAGCAGACTAAAAAGAGCAGCCGTCTTTCCCGGGAAATTATGCTCACTCTTTCAAAAGCGGTTGATATTAAAGACCATTACACCGATGGTCATTCAAGGAGAGTGGCGGCCATAAGTGCTGAGATCGCAAGAAGGCTGGGAAAGACTCCGGCGGAGCAGGTTGAGCAGTATGAGATAGGTCTTTTGCACGATATAGGCAAGATCGGGATCCATGAGGACATTATACACAAAACAAGCCGCCTTACGGATGATGAGTTCAGGGAGATCAAGGAGCACACGCTAAAGGGCTACGAGATACTAAAGGAGATCGAGGATATGCCAAAGCTGTGGGAGGGCGCCAGATGGCACCACGAGCGCTTTGACGGAACAGGCTATCCGGACGGACTGTTAGGCACCAATATACCTGAGGCTGCAAGGATAGTCTGCGTGGCGGACTGCTATGATGCAATGACCAGCACCAGAACCTATTCCACGCCTAAGAGGCAGGAGGATGTCAGAGCTGAGATCGTGCGGTGCAGCGGCACATGGTTTGATCCGAAGGTAGCGGATGCTCTTCTTTCCATGATAGATGAGGATGTGGACTATCACATGAACGAGCAGTCCGACGGGAGCGATGTCTGGAAGGAGTATGAGAGGCTGTGGAAGAACAGCAGCATAAGTCAGACTCACGATGCGGGCTCTGCGAAGCAGGAGCTGCCGGAGTGGCTTTTGAAGGCTTCGGGTCTGGATGTGGATGCAGGCATAAAGAACTGCGGGTCATCCGAGGGCTACATGTCGGTACTTGCAGTATTTCATCAGACTGCAGCCGGTAAATCCGGAGAAATCCGCGGATTTTTTGAGGCAGGGGATCTGGAAAACTATACGATAAGGGTGCACGCCCTTAAGAGCTCTGCCAGGATAATCGGCGCAGCAGCTCTTTCAAAGCTTGCTGAGGGTCTGGAGAAGGCTGGAAAGCAGAAGGATACGGATTTTATAGGTGCCAATACGGACAGGCTTCTTGACATGTACCGGGAGCTGGATGAGAAGCTCCTGGCTTTGGATGAGAAGAAGGAGGAGCTTCCGGATATTGATGATGATGCTCTCGCAGATGCGTACAATACTATAATCGAGATTGCAGATAGCATGGATTATGGGCTGATGGAGAGCATAATAGCTGACCTCAAGGGATACAGACTCAAGGATAAGGATGAAAAGAACCTGCGGGAAATCGAGAAGCGGCTGACAGAGCTTGACTTTGAGGAAATCGGCAGGATTGCCCGAAGCGGGCTGGAGTAACGAGTCATTCATCCGACTGTACCTTGCGAAAATCCGGCACAAATAAGCCAAGGAATGATTGGGATGGAACACCGGAAAATGAATGACACGGCACATCGGACGGGATGAAGTAAGTGAGGGCATTTATTACGGATGATAATGCCCGGGTCACAATTTCGGATGGCGGGAAGCGAAAGCATAATAACGAAAGGCAAAGGATGGTTCTGAGGGACTGAGCAAAGGTGCAGCCTTTGGGACCTTAGGAGAGGGAACAGAAGATGGGTAACAATATGGAGACTGAGAAGGTAGTCATCATAAGCGTCAAGGACAGTTTTTTGGCAAAAAGTCTGATCACGAAGCTTGATGGGGCCGGAATAACAGCTGTTTTTTCACATGCAGGAATAAAAGATATCAAAGCTTTTGCAGATAAAATGGAGCTTGCGGTGATCTTTCTTTCAGAGGAGATGGAGGAGGTGCCCGAGACTCTCATTTATCTCAAGGACATAATCGAGGACCGCGGAACGGGTCTTATGCTGATTGGCGATGAGCCTGAATATGAGATGGTAAAAAAGATAATTCCGGAGCATCACATTACAGCTCTTTTCAAAAGACCGCTTAATATGGACGTCTTTGTCAAAACAGTTGCAAATTATATAGAGGAAAATACCGGAGAGAAGAGAAAGAAGAACATACTCATAGTGGATGATGACATCACGTATATGAGAACTGTCTACGGCTGGCTCAAGGACAAATATCACGTGGGCATGGCGTCAAACGGCGTACAGGCCATAAGCTATCTTAGCAAAAATAAGGCGGATCTTGTTCTGCTCGACTATGAGATGCCAGTGGCAAACGGACCGCAGGTGCTCTCCATGCTCAAAAGTGATGACCAGACAGATCAGATACCGGTCATGTTCCTGACAGGGCACAGTGACAGGGAGAGCGTTATGTCAGTCCTGGGGCTTAGGCCGGCGGATTATCTTTTAAAAACCATAGACAGGGAAGGGCTTCTGAAGAAGCTGGAAGCTTTCTTTGCATAAGACAGTTTAAATAATGATTCGCCCGCCAAAAGCTCGCCCGGCCGGTTTCGGCTGTGTGAGCTTTTGGCGGGCGAATCATTATAAAAAAGCCAGAGGCGTTTGGCCTCTGGCTTTATCATTGAAATTTTACGCTTTGAAAAATGCGATATCTTTGTTGAGACTTTCGGCGATGCTTTTAAGCTCGTTGGCATTGGAAGCAAGAGTAGTAACAGTTGCGGAAAGTTCTTCCATTGAAGCGCCTGTCTCTTCTGAGGATGCGGCATTCTCCTGCGATATTGCCGAAAGGGCACTCATTGTGTCTACAACGGCATTCTTTGAGGATTCGCACTGATCAGCACCTCTGCTGATGGTCTTTACGCCGCCGACAGTGGAGTTGATGTCATCAAGCATTCCGTTGATGGACTCAATGGTTCCTTCAAGTGCCTGCTGCTGGTCGAAGTTGCCCTGCCTTACATCACCGGCGGCGTGTACTGCAGCGTTTGACTCATCAAGAAGAATTTCCATTTCCTTCTTTATCTCATCTGCCATCTGTCTTGAGTCTTCAGCAAGCTTTCCGATCTCACCGGCAACTACAGCGAATCCCTTTCCGGCTTCACCTGCTCTTGCAGCCTCAATTGAAGCATTGAGGGAGAGGAGGTTGGTCTGCGTAGCTATGGAAGTGATGCCCTCAACCTTGGAGGAAATGTTATTGACAGCTTCCTGTGTGCGCTGGATAGTTGATGAAATCTCGTCAATCTTGGCTGTCATCTCTGTGGATGCATCCTTAAGGGACTTCAGGGATGTGCTGGAAACCTCGGAAGCCTCCTTCATCTTGCCGGCAAGGGTATCCAGCTGACTTGTTGAGGACTGAACTTCTCCTACAGCATCACCGATGCGGCCTACGTTGCTTGCTGCATTCTGAATCTCATCAGCCTGCTGTGTAGCACCCGATGCAATTTCCTGAACAGCGTTCGATACATCATCAGCGGTATGTGAGATCTGATCAGCCATATCTGACAGCTCCATAGAGGATGAGGTCACGATTTCCACAGAATTTTTGATATTTGACACTATTCCGGAGAGTGTGTCTATAACTTTATTTGTGTTGTTGATCGCAAAGCCGAGCTCATCCTTTCTGTCGAGATACTTGTCTGCCTTGACAAACTCTCCGTTAGCCAGATGTTCGATGCTCTTATTCATAACACCAATACAATTTGCCATTCCGGAGGCAACCTTAAAGGAAACGATGATAGAGACTATAAGGAGCACAGCGGCTATTACAAGCATTATTGTAATGGACCTTGATATCAGTGACTGCACGGATGCTCTTGAAACACCTGTAAATGCCATGGCTACAACTCTGCCGCTCTCATCCTTTACCGGGACATAGGCAACGAAATAGGGATTGCCTGCAACCTGTGTGTTTGTTGAGGTAAAGGTCTGTCCTCCGTTTATTACGGCTTTTATAACAGTATCTGCAGCCTTTGTACCTATTACAGAGCTGCCGAGGGAAGAATTCTTTCTGGTATCGCCTTCAAACCATGTGAAGTCATAGCCGGAATTCTGCTTTAAGGAAACCTCAGTTTCATTGTCGCCTGCAGCGCGGTCTGTAAGATGTCCTGCGATATCCTTGTAGGTATATGCAGATGAAAGAAGTCCCTTTAAAACTTCCCCTTCCACTCCGGACTTCATAAAGCTGATTCCGGTTATCAGTAGTGCAATTGTTATTAAGATAGAAGGAATGAGTGTGATTGCAAGCATTCTTTGTTTTACTGAAAACCCTTTTTTGTCCATAACGCCTCCTAAATATTGTGTAAATAGGTACAATTGACTTAATACGATAATATTATAACGAAATTGCGGGTACAATTATATAGCTTTCACGATATTTTTATAAAAAATTAATCTGTAGCGATTAACTTAACGGCAGGAGCGCTACAATTCAGTGCCTCTGCTGGCTGACCGTTGAATTGTAACGCGGGGCAGAAATCTGAAATTTTATAATTATAAAATGAATTGTGCCACTAATCTGTGATATGATAAATGTTGAGCATCAATTATCAAAAGCTAAGGAGGTTTTTATAATTATGAAGATTTTTAAGTGTGAAAAATGTGGAAATATGGTAGTAAAGATCAATAATGCTGTCTGCGGTCCTGTTTGCTGCGGCGATCCGATGACAGAGCTGATCCCCGGAACATCAGATGGCGCTTTTGAGAAGCACGTTCCGGTTGTAGAGGTTAATGGCAGCAAGGTAGTTGTGAAGGTTGGCGAAGTTGAGCATCCAATGATGGATAATCACTTTATCCAGTATATCTTCCTTGAGACAGACAAGGGCTTCATGATGAAAGAGCTTAAGCCGGGCGAGAAGCCTTGCGCTGAATTTGCTCTTGCAGACGGAGAGAAGGCAGTAGCAGCTTACGAGTACTGCAATCTGCACGGTCTCTGGAAGGCAGATATCTGATCATGAAAAAAGGGAAGCACATTTGATGTGCTTCCCCTTTTTTTGCTATATGGAATGAACCGGCAGGCAAGAGCACATCCTGCCGGCTCCGGCTTTGCATATTGCACAGGCGGCTGAGTGGTCCCTGTGTTTTTCCCTATAAATGGAGGTGCCCCACGCGCATTTACGGGGATACGCGTAGGGCTTTATCTATGAACAGGTGGGTAATATCTTTTTGTTGATAAATACAGTTTACGATTATAATGTGTTTTAAATTTGCTCAGAATATGTAGATTCTGTGAATTGCAACGAAATAAGTTTATAAAAATTTTATAAATTAAATGCATCAAAAACATATTTTAACGATATTATGATAAATGCTTAAAAGAATATAAAGAGATGAAGGTCCGGCCTCTTTTGGCCGATATAAAAATTGAGCGATTTTCAAAGGCAAACTTAAGCAGTGAAGAACACCCGTAAGAATCGCTTAGCTGTGGAACTGTTTTTTGTGCAGTGCAATCCGACAAAAAGACATGAGAAATTAGCATTGTTTTTCAATAGTTCCTTAGCAATCTGCCATGGAAAAGACTTGTCTGATCAGCCGCTTTGCAGGATCCGGCAGATAAGTTTTCCATAGTGTTTGGGTACTCAGGATGAGTAAAGCCCGTATTTTTGTCCTCATGGACGTTTGGTATTTGTCCCGCAGGACTAATAACAGGAGGTTCGTAAATGGATTTTGGATTCCTGGCATCAGCAAACAATATTAAAAATACTTATCTGAATCAGACGTCACAAGGTTCTGTCAAGGAATCAGTGCTGCTGGATGAAGAGACAAAGAAGAAGTTCGGAAAAGAGTTTGAGGCCGCCTATGATTCAATGGTGGCTACCAAAATGCTCAATGAGAGTATGAGACAGAGCTATGCTTCTGCCCATGAGGATTCAATCAGCGAGCATGCCTCGAGGCTTGGATACTCCATTGATAACAGGGTGATTGACATGCTTCACCAGGAGATATCCGATGATATGAACAGCAAAGTAAATGCTGCCATGGGTTATGCTATCGATAATATGATGAGTAAGTAGTTATATATTAATAAGGAAAAGATTCAAATAAGGTTCGAAAATGAATAAATATGGTTAATAATGAGAAACCGCTCCCGACAGACTGTCCGGATGCGGTTTTCTTCATATTTTATTGCCAAAAAGTGATAATTTAGTGAATAATTATGTTAATATTGATTAGGATTTACTAATGATCGGGTCGTATGTTTTTTGACTATGTGATCATTAATGAGGAGGAAGTGTTATTGATGAAAAAGAACAGGACTGCCGCAATAATATCTGTTGCAATGGCTTTTGTCATGACAGCCTGCGGTCAGAGTGCGAATGATGGAACTGAGGGCATAGATACGTCAAAGCTGGCCGCAGCTTTAGGCAAGGTCTGGGTCGACTCCGACCTTCAGGATATTGAACTTGAAGGCAAGGAGATCCGGCTTCAGGACGACTTTGCCGCTGCGGCAAACAAGGAATGGAAGCTTCAGATAGGTGACCGGTATTCCGGTGCTCTGCAGGAAATCGATGATGCCAAGCTTGCCAAAATGAAAAAGGCTGTGACTGATGAGTCAATACCCGGCGAGGAGGCAGAGGTTCTCAGGAATTATTATGCTCTTTCATCTGACTGGGATTACAGGAACAGTCAGGGAGTGGAGCCCCTGAGACCATACATTGAAGATATAGATTCGATCAACAGCATTGATGAGCTTTACGAGTTCTTTGGAGATCTTCAGAGGAATCCGTTAGCTTTTGCCCCGATTAATGTCGGAGTATTGACGACATATCATACTGAAAAATACAAGGATGAAAATCTGGTTGCCATTGATGGACCTGGCTACTCACTTACAGGCGCAGACGGACAGCCCCATTATGAGGATCTCAATACCCCTGAGGGTCTTGAACTATATGAAAGGGTGGAGAACAGCGCACTGTACATGTTAAGACGCCTTGGTTACTCAGATAAGGAGGCAAAAAAGAAGTTCAGAAACTGTGTGATATGGGAAAAAAGCGTATCTCTTAATACGGAAGAGCTTGGGCTCAGCGATCTGGATGATTATACAGTCGAATGGGATAAAGCCGTATCAATGACCGGAAGCTTTCCTTTAGATGATATCATGAAATCCTGGGGATTCAGTGACGTCTTGCATGTGGTAATAAATCCCCGTTATGCAAAAAAGCTTTCTTCAATATGCAGCAGCAGTAATTTGCAGAAAATCAAGGACTATCTGATCGTAAATTACTGCCTTGAAGGAGCGAGTTATCTTGACCGCGAGGCCTATGATACTCTGGAGGAATTTGCCAAGTCCAAGTCACACGAGGGTATTGACACCGGTAAGACCGATGAACAGATAGAGGATGAGCTTCAGTTTGACTATTATATCGGTCAGACGTCAATGATCGGAGCAATGAACAAGGTATATGTCGAGAATTACTTTGACGACAGTACCACTTCCGATCTGATAGGACTTACAGAGGATTGTATCGGTGCACTTGGGGATATGTTTGAAGAAGAGGAGTGGCTTTCTGCAGAAGGTAAAAAGCTGTGCAAGGAAAAGCTTTCAAACATAATGATTCATGTTGCTTATCAGAACTTCGAGATTCTGAACTACAGCAAGGCGCCTTTTCTTTCAAAAGAAGAGGGCGGAAGCTTCCTGGACGCGTATATGGCTGCAAGCAGATATTCCATGTATCACCAAAGCTTTCTTGCAAAACGCAGATTTGACAGAGATTTCTGGGATCCGGTTGACGGGTCGTTTTCGACTACAACCACCAATGCAATGTATAATCCTGCAACCAACGGAATATACATATGCGCCGGAATATGTGAACCAAACTGCTACAGTGTTGATATGACATATGAGGAGAAGCTTGCAGGTATTTCTACTGTAGTCGGTCACGAGCTCACTCATGGTTTTGACAAGACCGGAGCTCAGTATGATAAAGATGGATTAAAGAACTCCTGGCTGCCATATGAGGATCAGATTGCATTCAATGACAAGACCGACAAGGTCGGGATTTATTATACGACGCTCAGACCATATCAAAGCTCGGGATTGTATGATGGAACGAAACTGACAGGTGAAGCTACAGCTGATATGGGAGGACTAAAGATAACGCTTAAGCTGGCTGCGAAGGCAGCGGACTTTGACTATGATCTCTATTTCAGGTCTTTTGCAAGGCTGTGGAGGACGAATGTTCCGCTGGAAGTAGAAAAGAGCCTGTTTGCGGGGGATCCGCATCCGCTGGCTTTTTACAGAATCAATGTCGGGCTTCAGCAGTTTGATGAGTTCTATGAGACATATGGAATAAAAGAGGGCGATGGAATGTATCTGGCACCTGAAAAAAGGATCAAGGTCTGGTAAGGCGGCATATAGTGAGTGAAAACATGTGGTCAGATATAACAGCAAAAAACATGATCTCTTGATGGCAAAGGAGGAATATGCCCCCCCGAGAATCCTGCATTAAAGGGTATAAGGGATCCACCGCAAGCGGTACCCCTTATGAGAAGACCCGCAGGATTCGCACCTTGCTGTGCCGGGAGCCGGTCCGGCACGATTACAGTTGAGGAGGAATGGAAATGAGCGAAGCAGTGATAAAACTTGAAAATGTAAATAAATCATATGGCAAGCATGAGGTGCTGAAAAATGTCAACATGCAGGTCAACAAGGGAGACATCTATGGACTCGTGGGCAGGAACGGCGCAGGTAAGACCACAATATTCAAGATGATCCTCGGGCTTTCAGAGGTGAACTCCGGAAGCGTTTCAATAGCAGGCTCGACAAATAACAAGGAGCTTTTAAAGAACAGAGGAAAAATCGGATTTCTTGTGGGCTGCAGATTTTACAACTACCTGAACGCAGAGAAGAACCTCATGTATTTTTCAATAATAAAGGGAATTCCCAGGCGTGAAAGAAAGAAGGAGATAGAAAGGGTTCTGGAAGCTGTTGGCCTTAAGGGCGTAAAAAAGCCGGTGAAGTCATTTTCACTTGGAATGCAGCAGAGACTTGGCATAGCAAATGCCATTCTTGGAAATCCGGACATCCTGATCCTGGATGAACCGACAAACGGTCTGGATCCCCAGGGTATTGCAGATGTGCGCAATCTTATCAAAAAGCTGAGGGATGAGCTTGGCATGACTGTTATCGTGTCCTCACACATCCTGGGTGAGCTTGAGCATACAGCTGACCGCTTTGGCATCGTCAATGAAGGCTACGTCGTAAAAGAGATAACTCAGCAGGATCTCCAGGAGAACCAGCCTGTAGTTGAGATCGCTGTTGATGACCTTGAGAAGGCCAAAAAGCTCCTGGAGGAAAACGGCATTAAGATAGTGCGCGAGATTGCAGAGAAGTCTTCGCTTGAGGATGTCTATTTCCGTCTGATTGGAGGTTCAAATCAATGAGAAGACTGATTGGGGCTGACCTTAAAAGAATACTTGCCAAGCCCGGCATTTATATTGTCATGGTCCTGATGATAATCTGGATCTTTCTGCGCGATGCAGGTGATACTGCGTCTGAAGAAATGGAATATTACAAGCTCTTTTTGAATGAGATCTGCCTTACATTCGTGCTTGTTCCGATTTATCTGGCTGTATATGCCGATGAGTTAAAGAGCGGAATTATGATAAGTGTGATAGGCATGGGAATGCCAAGGAAAAAGATTGTGAAGGCAAAGCTGCAGGATGCTCTGTACCTGCTTCTTGGAACCTACATTATACTTTTTATTGCGGCTCTTATTAAGAATTCAATGACAGATCTTGCAATAACTCCAAGACAGAATATGTTCCTGTTTGTTTTTTGCATATTCTGTGTAATAAGGGGAATTGGAATAATTGCCCTTTCGTCACTTATACTGTTCCTTACAATGAGTTCAGCCGCCGGAATGCTGGTTCTTGTGATTGCCGGAGCAGGTGCTGCAGGTGCGCTGACTGCGATCCAGAACTACACCAAGTTCCCGATTTACGACATCAGCTTCATGGGACTCCTTGATGGAGCCTATGCCGACTTTCAGGCAGGGAAAATAGGATTGGCATTGATACCTGCGCTGTTTTACCTGTTTATTGTGATTGTAATTAATATAAAAATATTTGAAAAGAAGGAGATGAATCTATGAGAAGGGTACTTGAAGCTGATCTTAAGCGCATCATGGCCAAGATACTTCCATGGCTCCTGATTTTGATTGTTTATATTGTACTGGGAGTGTCACTGGCGATTCAGATTGATACAAAGCCTGACAGGACGTTCTTTTTTCTGCAAAGAACCACGGAATGCTATTCTTTTGTGGGACTGATAATAGGGTTTTCGGTTCTTTTGGGGGTTTATGGCGATGAGTTCAAGTCCATGGTCATGATAGGAGTTATCGGCCGGGGAATATCCAGGGATAAATTTGTTCTGGCAAAATTCTTTGATACTTTGATACTGGCTTTTATCATCACTGCGCTCACAGCTATCTACGTGGGTATTTTACAGTTAGTATTCGGAGTTACTCTAAATGCTGCCGAGATGAAGTATCTTATCTGTACCTATGTCTTTGATTATATAGAACTGACCTGCTGTATAACAATCGCATCGATTTTCTACTTTTTGTCTGAGAATTCAGCTATTGGAATGTTCGCCTTTCTCGCCTTTGAGACTATCATTCCGGTGACAATTGAACTGCTGGTTATGCTCAGCAATCTGCAAAGGTATCATATTAACCGATATTATATTGTCGGGCTCAGTGCATCGGCCTATTCGGATTTTATACTTGGAGATATTGTGGGAGCGCTTGCCAAGATATTTGTATGCATAGCGGTCTATATGGTAGGGGCACTTTTTATCACCGTGCTTGTCTTCAGGAAAAAAGAGCTGGAATTTTAAAAAACACATGAAATATTTGAAGGTGAGGGAAGCATGATATCGTTTTTGCCAAATTTTGTAGTAATTATGCTCCTTGTTGTCGGGCTGGGCTTTTTTAATGAAAAAGTGACAAAAATTACAGATGAAATTGCACTGATGCTGTATTCCATAATAATTGGTGCTGTTCTTCTGGCTGTTGCCGTTTTTATCTCAAACAGAGATATACAGATCATTCTTGAGCGTATACAGCTGTTTGACCTGGAAAAATACCTGATGGACTGTGTCCTGTGCTTTATGCTGTTTGCAGGTTCCTGTCACATGAAGCTGTGGGATTTTGAGAGAATGGCGCGGCAGGTTGGTGTATTATCATTTCTCTGTACATTGCTGGGGGCGCTTTTGTACGGTTTTTCCTTTTACGGCTTTTCAAAGCTTTTGTCCCTGAATTTTTCTCTGCCGGTCTGCCTTATGTTTGGAAGCATCGTAGCACCTACAGACCCGATTGCAGCCACGAGTATCCTAAGTAAATTCGGGCTTCCCAAGAAAATCAGCTTCCTTATGGAAGGGGAATCTCTCTTAAATGACGGCGTTGGCGTTGCACTTTTTGTGTGTTTTTCGGGAATCGTGCGTGCAAGCCATGGGGATAACGTGCTTATAGTTCTTTTGCGTGAGGTACTGGGTGCGGCAGTCATAGGGTTTGTGATTTCAGCTCTCTGCATCTTTGTATTTGCAAAAACAGCTGATTTTCATCGAAAGATCTTTGCAAGCCTGCTGGCTGTAGCTGCGGCATACATGCTATGCGAGATCTTTAGCTGTTCCGGTGCCATTGCATCGGTTGTGTGCGGCATTATGTTCTCAACAGTCAGGAGATATGAAAAAAGTATCGGACAGGTTGAGGCCATGAAGCATTTTGATACGTTCTGGGATATTCTGGACAATATGCTTAACTCCGTTTTGTATGTAATACTTGGGCTCTCCTTTGTAAGGATACTGCAGATGCCGTATGTAATGGTTCTGTCTCTGATTGCCGTAATCTGCAACTGCATTGGAAGGGCAGGGTCACTTGCTCTGTCTGTGCCTGCGCTTGGTGAGATTCCGGAGGGATATGACTGGAAGTATTTCACCCTTCTCTTTACCTGGGGCGGGCTCAGAGGAGGGCTTTCGATAGCGCTTGCTATGAGTACTGCTCCGATGCTGGATGTTACTACTTACAGGATAGTCCTTGGAGGAACATATGCTATCGTATTTTTCACTACAGTCATTCAGGGGCTTACTATGCAGAGGGTTTACAGCTGGATATCCGGACGGGTTGCTGCGCTTCGGAGTAAAAGCATCTGAACTACCGGTGTGATGTCGTAAGCGGTCAGGAACTGTAGCGAAACAACTTGAACAATTTACTTGTCTGAATTTCCAAATGCCGCGTCAGAAAGCCTACGTTTTCTTCCTTGGGTTTGAAAAATCATCCTTCGTAAATTATGTTAATTCTGCTACAGTTCCTTAGTCTGTCAGAATTCCATGTATGCTGTATAGAATCCGGTTATCAACAATGATCGGAAAGGGATAGACAATTTATTGATATATAGGTAACGATAGTTATGATTTGCAATTGATAGAAGGGAGCATGTTATGTTAAGAGGATTCAGAAGGAGTCTTGTGACTGTTCTTGCCGGGCTTTTGATAGCTACATCTGCCGGAACAATACCGGGTGCTGCGGATATAGCTTATGCAGCGCAGAACGAAGCTGTTAAGGCAGAGCAGCCCTCTGAGGTCAAGGATGAGCTCAAGGCGGAGTTTCCGACGGGGACTGTCCTTAAGAGCGACCATTTTGAGGGACTTAAGGTAACCTATGACGGCAAGGAAAGCTATACTGTAAAGAGCGGTTTAAATAAGGCGGCACTTGAGATCGTTGTTCTTGACGCAGAAAAGGCCGGGAAGGGTCTGTCTCATCTTGGCAGGATATTCGGAGAGGTCATATTAAAGAACAAGAAGGGTAATAAAGTGGCCCTACTTGCAAAAATCACCGGGATAGATCCCGCTATGGAAGTGTATTCTGACGCTGCCGGCAGTGATGAAGAGCACAACGACGGCAATGATGATGATGGACTATGGTTTTTTGATTATGATGCGCTTTTCCCTGTAGAAGAAAAGGAAGAGAATAAAGAGGAAAAGAAAGAAGAGAAGAAAGAAGAGAAGAAGGAAGAGAAGAAGGAAGAAAAGAAGACAGGGTACGAAAGAACTATCACTATCTATTTGGATGGAACAGATCTTGAGACCAGAGACGGATCAGGCACCAAGAATCTTCTTGATATGCTTGAAGCGGATATACCTGATAATACTAAGGTCATTGTCATTACCGGAGGCACTAAGAAATGGCACATGGATGACATTGCGACCTACAGGGATGTTGCAACAAACTCTCTTTATCCTGATAAAGCATACGACAACCTGACAGCAGATGAGAAGACCAGGGTCAACAGTAAGGCTGATGAGCTGTATGGAAAGTACAAGACTTCGATCAGTGGTTCACAGATGTGGGAAATAGTGAATAACAATGGTCACAATGAAATGAAGCTTATCAGGTCTTTTTCGGATACCTATATGGTAGATCCGGCTTTCCTTACAAATAGCATAAACCTTGCGACAGAATATGCTCCGGCTCAGAAATATGATCTGATCATATGGGATCATGGCAGCGGCTTCAGAGGATATGGTGACGATGAGTACTTGAATGACTGGATCAAAAATCATCCGGATGAAAAGGCTCCAATGAGTGATATCATTTCTGTTAAGGATCTTGCTTCGGCAATAGCCAATACCAGGGTTATCAAGGAAGGTGGCAAATTTGATTTTATTGGTTTTGATGCCTGCCTTATGGCGACATATGAAGTTGCCAGCACGCTGTCAAAGTATGCGGATTACTACATAGCTTCGGAAGAGATAGAGCCAGGTGACGGATGGGATTACAAGGCATTATTTAACAGCATTGGAGGAAACCCTTCAATCAGTACTGCGGATCTTGGAAGCAGCACAGTTGATAGCTTCCTGGCTCAGTACAAATCAAATAAAAATGACCAGTCAACGCTTTCTGTAATTGATCTGAAAGCGGTAGATAAACTGAGCGAGGCGCTCAGCAGCTTTGCGCTTATCCTTGTCTCTGAAGCAGACACAAGATACTATGATATTCTTACTACGGTAGGACGTGACTCCCACTTTGGTACCAGGAATGGCTTCAACTCAAGTAATATGCTGGATATCAAGAGGTTTGTAACTCCTTTTACACAAGACAATGGTTATTTTTCAGATGCTCTGAAGAAAGCGGGGAAGGATGTTTTAAGTGCGCTTGAGGGGTGCGTCCTGGTTTCAAAAACCAATAGCAATGTTGAAGACGGTGGTCTTAGTATTTATTTTCCTATCCAGGCGTTTTATGAGAGACCTGATTTTAAGGAGGGATATTCATTTTACAACTATGTTGCCACTGATATGCTGGGACGTTATTCCGAAAACAATGTGAACTCTGATTATGCAAGGATGGCAGCCAAGCTTGCTGTCAGAAGTATGGCCGGTACCCTGATAGGCGGCAGATTCTGGAAAGATACTCAGGAACTGGGTGTTGATGATGTATTTAAAGTGTTTGATGAAAATCCGGAATGGAAGAAGCTTATTGAATATGCTGAGGTTGATAGGAACAATCCTGATGATCCTGTGATGAAAACCATGCAGCAGCTCATTGATGACAGGATTCATGCCGGAAAGATAAGCATAGAGCTTAGTGAACCTGAATCAATAGATGAGAACTCAAAGCAATGGGTGTATAAGGACAATGCAAAGGTGACGGTAGAAGGTATAAACGCTCCGGTTGTAGGTGACAGGCTTTCACTCAGGATCTTATTTGATAACAATGATGTAAGGGCATCTCTTGGCGAAGTAACTGATTATTCAAGTGTTGCCGAAAAAGGTGATAAAAACGGAGTTGGATATGCAAAATGGTCTGTTGCGCCGTTTGAACAGATAGCATATACACTAAACGGACAGATAGCAAGCATGTATATAACCGAGTTCAAAGAGGACGGAGGCTTTTACGGATATATACCGCTGGCAGTCTGGAATAACATTTCTGATGTTGCAGGCACAGGCTCTGAGGACAAGTCAAGGACTCAGTATCTTGTCGATTCGGCGAAGGATAACAAGGTAAAAACTATCAGGCTATATGTAGAATGCACCTTTGTCAATGACGCACCCGAGTTTAAGGCGCTTAGCTACAATGACTTCAAAGAGGGTGAGGTTAAGCAATCACACCCCATAACGGATATTGCAGACAAATATGTTGAGCTTTTAGGCGGAGCGGATGAACTCTATACAATTCAGGAGACACCCGAACTCGTATCCCTTGGAACAGCATACGTTGATGAGAAATCAGAAATAGATATTGGAAGGTATTATACTTCATGTGTTTTTCCTGAGTTCTATATCTCAGACTATTTTGGCAACGAATATGTGCTTAGCGATGCCAATCTGGGAAAAGATGCACAGGGAAATGACAGAGGAATGGATGCTTTTTACAATACGATTCCTAAGGATGCTGAGTATGTTCTCACCTGGGAGGAGAGCCAGAAGTATGCTGCCCAGGTAAGGGAATCGGCAGCAAAGGCTACATCAGGAGCGGCAGATGATGAGGCGCAGCAGAATGGCAGTCAGGATGCCCTTGCAAATGCCAAAGCCGCTGCCCCGGGAGATGCAAAAGCTGCGGAGTCTCAGCCGGCAGTAAGCACTACAGGGCTGGGGGACGCAGAATCTAATCAATCACAACTGGAAGTGGGCACAACAGGTTTAGGGGCTGCAGGGTCTGAGCAGTCTCAGTCAGAAGTAAACGTGGCAGGCATAGGAGCTGCAGGATCAGAGGGGGCTCAGTCAGCAGTAAGCGCAGCAGGCATAGGAGCTGCAGGGTCTGAGCAGTCTCAGTTAGTAGTAAGCGCGGCAGGCATAGGAGCTGCAGGGTCTGAGCAGTCTCAGTCAGAAGTAAGCGTGGCAGGCATAGGAGCTGCAGGATCAGAGCAGTCTCAGTCAGCAATGAGCGCAGCAGCGGAAGGTGATGCGGCAACTGCGTCAGGTGTTTCAAATGATGCTCAGACAGACACGGCTAAGGCAGCGATAGATTCGATGAATCAGGACAAAGAAACTCTGAAGGCAACCGGAGATGAAATCCTCAAACAGGCATCTATGCTCGCGGGCAAAGATGGTGATGAGAACGGGACTGCACCTTTGGCAGTCGGAGAGAATACAGAGAAGGAAGGTCAGTCTGAATCAGACATAGGCGATAAGAGCATGAATGCTCAGCCCGAAGCATCTGCAAGCGAGGGCGATAAGAGCGGGGATGCTCGGTCTGAAACATCTGCAAGCGGTGGCGATAAGAGCGGGGATGCTCAGCCCGAAGCATCTGCAAGCGGTGGCGATAAGAGCGGGGATGCTCAGTCTGAAACATCTGCAAACGGGCAGAATGGTGGTGATACAGGCATTACTGCAAATGAAGCAACTAATAACGGTAATGCGGGATCGGGCCAGCAGACTACAGCTATGGACACTAATACAGATTCAGGCCGGCAGACTACAGACCAAAGCAGTAATGGCGAAACGAGTCAGGGTACTTCAGATGAGCCTGTGAGCTCACAGGCAGGAGAGGGATGTACAGGTGCTCCTGCCAATGCACAACCCGGCGAGGGAACAGCCGACGAACCGGCAAGTTCGGAATGAAGACAAATTAAAGAATGCAAAGCACTCTGCATAGCAATGATGCAGAGTGCTTTTTTTCATGAAGTGATGGACCTGAGGGACGGGGGTTTAGGGTCATTTTAAACAAGCAGTCAGCGGGCGATCTGGCTCATACAGAAAAACCGGTGATCCTTAGACCACCGATTTTAATAAATTATAAAGACTTACACATTTTACTTGACACTCTCAAGGTTTATCTTTCCCTTCAATAATCAGGTCTTTGGCTGCAGTTCCATATATGCCTCGAAAACCCTATCGGGATTGTAATCAGGTCCAAAATCACTGGCAACATCTATCATTTCCCGAGCCCAAACCTGTTCCTCTTCATCTTCCAATTCCAGCTCTTCAATGATCGTGGTCTGATCTTTTCCCTTTGAAAGCTTTTTGCATATCAGTTTGATCAGGAGCGCATCTCTTCCTTCACCTCTTCCTTCTTGTATTCCTTCTTGCCTTCCTTCTTCTCTTATTGCTTCAGTCATACGACACATAATAACCTTTCCCTCCTTTGCTTCATTTACCGGAATATTGGCTGTAGTAAATGCATTGACCATATTCACTGAATCTATATCCAGAGCCCAGTTTTCACCTTTTTCTTTAACTGCCCTCTTCAGATAGTTGCCATCATTCTGATATTTGATAAGTTCCATCACATCTCCCAGCATGGTATGGAGTTTATCAAAATCTGTCATGGTATATGGGTCAATCAGGTTCTCTGGTTTAATCACCTGCTTTCCGCCGTAGATAAAGTAGTTAAAGGCATCTGCAAAACGCTCATTATCTGACATGTAATCATGTGAAATTGTATCTTTAATACTCAAAGCTTCCTCCTAATTATAATTTTTCCCAAAGCTGCCGGCATGTAATTTGGAATATGTCTGCAATTTGAATAAATGCAGAAAGCATCAAGAACTGATGCTTTAAAAACAATAGCACCTAATCCATGAGGAATCAAGTACATTAAGAAAATCTTAAGAAATCTATGTTATTGCGTTTTTTGTATATACAATTACATTTCCGTTTGATCTGGATACTCAGATCAAGGTTTCAACTACGAGTCGAATGAAATGCTGGCTCGTAGCAGTTAGAATAATGATATAGAGATGCTGTCTTTGAAGAAGGAGAGGAATAATGGTAATAATTACATTAGAACGTACGAAACCATCTTTTATGGGTATGGATATTGAAGATTATGAGCACAGAGCTTTTTTAACAATGAAGGAAGCAGAAAAATGGCTCATAAGCAATAACTTTTATTATGGTCAAAGAGACTTTTTTGAGTACACGCCGGCTGAAGCTAAGGAATGGTGCCATAAAAAGGATGCTTCGTGGGAGTATATAGGTGTAAGTATTGAAACAATTGATAATCCGGATGAAGTATCTCGTTACAAGGATTTTGATCCGGGAATGGCTCCTTGGCAGAAGGCGGCTTTTGAAGACGGTAGAAGAGAAGGATATACCAAAAAGCTTGTTGAAGCTGGACTTCCAAGAGAGGTAATAATCAAGAAATACATGGAATATTTTAATGAAAGAAAAGAAGATGCGGAATATTGGATATCTGTGTGCGAGGCCGATGAGGAAAAGAACAATTTTGAGGAGTAATAATTTTGACAGAGACAATGTTAAGATTGTATAAGACACAGTTCTTATGGCTTACGTTGATAAGCCATAAGAATCGTCCTCATGGCTGCTTTCACCTCGTCACTCACATCCGTTACAATTGTAATGGTTGTATAGCAAAAACCTCTCATTTTCTGCTATCATGTTTGTGAGGAAAAATCTGTGAAACAACGAGCTTATGTGGCGATAGACTTAAAGTCCTTCTATGCATCCGTCGAGTGCATGGACATTGAGCGGGATCCGCTTACGACAAATCTTGTGGTGGCGGACAGGAGCAGGACTGAAAAGACAATATGCCTTGCTGTATCGCCGTCCCTTAAAAAGTGGGGGATACCGGGGAGAGCAAGGCTTTTTGAGGTGGAGCAAAGGCTAAAGGAGGTAAACAGGGAGAGGCAAAGGAATGCACCGGGCAGGGTGTTTACCGGGGAATCCGACGATGACGAGGAGCTGTCAAAGAACCCCTCCCTTAAGATCAGCTATATCGCCGCCACACCGCGAATGGCCAGATACATGGAAATCAGTACCCAGATATACAAAAATTACCTGCGGTATATTGCGCCGGAGGATATCCACGTCTACTCAATCGACGAGGTCTTCATGGATGTGACTAATTATCTTGGGACCTACAAAAAGACCCCGAGGGAGTTTGCAGCTGCCATGATAGAGGATATCCGAAAGTCTACGGGAATCACCGCAACGGCGGGGATAGGGACCAATCTGTATCTGTGCAAGGTTGCCATGGATATTGTGGCAAAGCACGTTCCGGCGGATGAAAACGGAGTGAGGATAGCGGAGCTGGATGAGATGAGCTATCGAAGGACCCTGTGGGATCACAAGCCACTCACCGATTTCTGGCGCGTCGGAAAGGGATATGTAAAGAGGCTCTCAGATCTTGGACTTGAGACAATGGGCGATATAGCCAGGTGCAGCCTCGGCGGCGAGAGGGATATGTACAACGAGGAGCTTTTGTATAAGAGCTTTGGCGTAAATGCAGAGCTTTTAATAGACCACGCCTGGGGGTATGAGCCCTGCACGATAGACCTGATAAAAGCCTACAAGCCGGATAATCAAAGCCTGAGCCAGGGCCAGGTGCTGCACTGCGCAACTCCTTACGATACTGTAAGGATAATAGTCAGAGAGATGGCGGATGCGCTTGCCATGCAGCTTCTGGGTGAGGGAAAGGTCACGAACCAGATTGTGCTGACAATAGGTTATGACAGAGAGAGCCTGCAAAACCCGGAAATTGCCAGGAATTACAGGGATAAGATCAAAAAGGACTACTATGGAAGGCCTGTTCCCGAGCATCTTCACGGCAGCCGAACCCTAGAAAAATACACTTCTCTGTCAAGCCGAATCATCGATGCAGCCCTGTCAATTTTTGATGAGAAGGTGGACAAAAGACTTCTGATGAGACGTATAAACATAGCTGCGGTCAATGTGCTGGATGAGAAAGAAGCTGAAAAACTGGAGAGCGAAACCTATGAGCAGCTTTCTCTTTTCGATGACATTGCCAAAAAAGAGGAAGAAAAGCAGCGCGAAAAGATCATGGATGAAAAAGAGCGGGCTCTTCAGGAGGCGGCACTTGAGATAAAAAGGCGCTTCGGAAATAACGCGATAGTAAAGGGAACCTCGATGCAGGAGGGTGCCACAGGTCTTGAGAGAGGTCGCCAGATAGGCGGACACAAGGCATGATTTCGCGTCGTATTGTAACCTGTGGTAAGCGCAAGATACTCATTCTGGAATATATTGTGTGAGCCGACCGACAAAAGCCGGAGCTGACCGGTCGGCTCTTTGTATTACGCTTGTGAAAAAAGCTAAAAGAAAATTACAAAAAACAAAACCATGGGAAAATATGATGATATTATCGGCCTTGACAGGCCGGTCTCCAGAAACCACATACCCATGCCTCTTGAAAAAAGGGCAGCCCAGTTCATGCCTTTTGCTGCGCTGACAGGCTACGATGATGCTGTGGAAGAGACAGGGAGACTCACAACAGACAAGGTTGAGCTGACAGAAGAACGAATCAGCGAAATAGATGAAAGGCTCTCTGAAATTGAAGAGAGCCTTCATAGTCATGAGGTCAGTGTGACTGTAACTTATTTTGTTCCGGATTTGCTCAAATCCGGCGGCGAGTACGTGACTGAGCATGCTCAGATAAAAAGAATCGATACCTATAAGTCCTGCCTGGTTCTCGCTGACAGGCGAACAATTCCAATAAAGGATATTTACAGGATTGATACAGCAACTTAAGGTTCAATTTTCAGCCATTTTCTGTATAACGACCGGCCAGACTATCATTGCAAAGATGAGCATCACAAATCTGGCGATGAAATTGCCCCAGTGCCCGCCAAAGGCCAGTACAAAGGTTGCAGGTCCGAAATATTCTTTCCAGGAAAACAAAAGTCCGGTTCCGACGCAGACAAGGATCGGAAGATTTTTGGCTCCAACAGGAATCCTGTAGTGCAGATAATGGCGGTCATAATAGCTTCCGGCCAAAAATCCCAGAAATGCACCGCATGCCTTGAAGAAGTCATTCATCATCTTCGATGGATCTACCAGAAGCTTACCGGCAGCGTCGTAGTCCATTGGATAAGGCTTGAATATTACGTATATAAGCGCAACTATGGCAAAAACAACTCCTGCCGCGGTCAGAATATCAAGCATTCTGTCATTTCCCTCGACCTTCTCTGATACCTTGTAAATTACGAACAAAAGCAGGACTGACTCAAGCAGGCCAACTAATACATCCTGAGGCGTATGCACACCCAGGAAATTTCTCGAAAAGCCTGTCAGCAGGATAAGGATCCCGCAAAGGATTGCGAGCCACTTCCGCTTGTCCTTTTGCCAGACAATGACACTTCCGTATACAGTCGTAGCCGTCCGTGTATGTCCGCTTGGAAAGGAGTAGCCCGTCGCTGCCACCTTGGAATCTCCTGCCGGTTCAATGAGGTCCGACCTTATCCATGGGCGGTAGGCACATACTGTCAGCTTAATGATTCCGTTAATAAGTTCGCCGGTCCAGTGGCTGGTCAGGAAATAGTATCCCCACTTTTTGTCCACGCCCCAGAAGATCACGAATGGAAGAAACGGAAGCACATCCACTGCAAATTTGGAAATTGCGTTGAATAATTCGTCAAATATTCCTCCTGTTGCATTTCTAAGCTCCTGAAGCAGCAATAAATACTGAATGTCCAATTGCATTTATATCCTCCTCTGTAAAAAAACCTGACTTACTATGCAAGACTCCGGTGCAGTCAACAGCCGGGCAGTACCGGACTGAATCATAGGAATCTGCCCTACTAATGAATAATTATACCACAAATATACAATTCGTTTTTCAATTTGTCCACAATAATGCCAATTCGCCTGCCCCGGCTGACCGGCAAATATATTTTTTGCAATTTAATTGTTGACAACTATCAAATTGTGTGCAATCATTATCTTACAAACAAACAGCAACAAAATAAAAAACAGAAATCATAAACAGTCAAAGCCGTTTTGATCTGGCAGTGACACTAAACAAGGAGGATAATGACTATGGAATACAAATTTACAGAAGAGAATTTTGAGAACGAGGTTTTAAAGAGTGATATCCCTGTGCTGGTAGATTTTTATGCTGACTGGTGCGGACCCTGCAAGATGATGATGCCTGTAGTAGAGAAGCTTGCAGAGACATATGACGGAAAGGTGAAGGTTGGCAAGGTCAACTCTGATGAGAATGACCGGCTTGCTGCAAAGTACAACATCATGTCCATACCGAGCTTTCTCATTATCAAAAACGGAGAGGTTGTTGACAGTGCAACAGGTGCAATGCCGATGGATGCCCTCGCAAAGAAGCTTGATGCTGTACTCTGATGACTACGATACAGTGGTCAGCCAGCCGGGGCAGGACAGGCCGGAGTGTTCCGTAAGCTGACAATTTTTATACAAATTTAAGAGAATTTTTCCAGGCATTTTATCATCGGGATGTACAATGTTTGATAGTGGATGTATGTCAAAAAGGAGGGTGATTAAATGCAAGGAACAGAGTTTTTACAAATGCTTTTACAGTATCTCATGGAGTTTATCATGAAGTTTTTTAGCTACTTCCAGGGAATGTGAAGATAAAAAGGATTATCTTAAATACCCCTATTAGTTATCTCTAATAGGGGTATTTTTCGTTATATGAGCCGGCCGATAAAGCCCGCTTAGCCTGAACTGACCGATAAAAGCCCGTTTAGCCGAGGCGGGCATTTTGAAAAACCAAGCGACCTTGGCTGTAATCTGTTCCAGGGCTATTATTTCTCCAAGCCGATACCGGTTTCGGGTTTTGAAGCGGTGTTAGGAAACTAATCCACTTTAAGCAAAATGGTTGTGACACACAAGAAAGAGGACGACAAATGGCAGGATTTGATGATTATCTTCACGAAGACAAACAGCAGGAAAAATTCATTTTGAAAGAGGAGAAGCAGAAAATGCTTCCTGAACAGGAAAGCGTTCATCTCACTGACCAGGAGCTGATAGAAAAGTTCGAGAGCAGAATAAAAGACACAACCTTTGAGGCGCGCACCAGGCATTACTTTGGAGATTCGTCCCTCATGCACTCCAAGGCAGAACAGTACAGGAAGCTGTCAAAAAACAAGGATGCCACAGCGGATTATGCAATGGCCTATGCCAATAAGAGCGCAAAAAAGAGAAGAAATGCAGCAGCAAAGGCTGCGGAGTGCTTTGAAGAGGCTGCAGCCCTTCAGGACAGTGAGCCCGAAGATGCTATGGGACTTGATCTTTTCAGGCACAGAGAAAAGGTGCTTCGCCTTCGCATTGAAGGCATGGAAAATGCAGCTACGGCAAAGAGCCAGAGCGATGAGGATGAGACCTACAGGACTCTGCGGTCAAGGCTGTCATGCCTTACTATACTCAAGGACCAGCTTGAGAATATAGGGAGCGGCGCTCCTGAGAATGAGGCAGAGAGCTTTTTTAGGGAGAGGGCGAAGCTTGAGAAAGAAATAAACGGAGTGAAAAACAAGCTTCGTAAAAAGATACCGAGCGCCCAGTCCAGGTGGCAGAAAGAGAATAACATAAACAAGGAAAATCTCTTTACCGAAGGGCTTGATCTGCTGAACAGGGATACTGAAAAGTATCCTGAAAATGCCAGAGGACTCTTTTATGTGATAAAAAGAGATGCCCAGGGGAGTCCCATAGACAAGGTTGAGCTCAAAAAGGAAAGATGGAACGAGAAGCTAAGCAAAGCCATTCGGGAAAACGATGCGGCAACGAGAGATGCCATGATTCTTGAGAGCATGGATCGTATCGGGAACACTGCGCTGCCCTCACCTGATGAGATAAAGAAAAACGGCGTCGGACATTACCTTAAAAAAGACAATTCGGGTATTCTGGAGCTGATCAATTATGGAAAGTACGGGCTTGATAGCATAGAGCAGAATGAGTCTGCCAAAGACTATGCTGACAGGCGAGCAGATCTGTCTGCGAGGTTTAAGATGGCAAAACAGATGAGTAAAATCTTTGACAGGGAAATGCGTGGAAAAAAATATTCTGTAGATGATTACAAAGAGGCTTACGATCTGTACAAAGAGGCGATGGGCAGACAGTCGGACGGGACGGAAACAGAGTAGTATTCGAAATTTCTTTTGCCATATCCAACTCTGACTCGTATAAATAAGAGACTGTTCAAATTTACCTTCGCAGGAAGGTATTAAGGTGCCGGATACAGACAAAACCGGCATTTGCAGAGGAGGAATGGAAAAATGAAGAAGCTATTGATCGCACTTACAGGAATTGCTGCCGCTCTTGGCATCGTACTTTCGGCAAATACTGCTGTTGTATCTCAGGCTAAGAGTGAGCCGGAATTTATAGTTGCACTTGAAGGAACCGATAATGATCTTAATGAGATCGTTTTTGCTCTTTATCAGGATGAGAGCAATGAATATGCATATGTTACCGATTACGTAGATACTACATACGGTGTCTGCACAGATACCTACGTCAACCACAACGGCTACCGGGCAGAACAGATCCGGGTAAATGGCTTTATCTTCTATTTCTACGAGGCAAAGGGAATGAAGATAATCGAGTTTGAGGATGGTACAATGTATGCCTGCGAGTACTCGGACCAGAACAGGATAAGAGACATCAGGGACATCATGGGATGAGCTGCCTTAAACCTGATTTAAAAAAAAGATAACTATTCGCAAAGCCCCCTAACATCCAATGGTGCAAGGGGGCTTTGAAGATTGGAGAAACTGATATGACTCGAAGAGAAGCTGCAATGGCAAATTTTTTGAAGGGATATAATTGCTCCCAGTCAATCATACTGGCATTTGAGGACATGCTCCCGGTTGACAGAAGCGTACTGTCCAAAATGGCCTCATCTTTTGGCGGAGGGATGGGAAGGCTGCGCGAGGTATGCGGAAGCGTCAGCGGGATGTTCATGATAGCGGGGCTTTTGTATGGCTATGACGGACCTGAGACAGGTCAGGTAAAGGCTGATCATTATGCCAGGATACAGGAGCTTGCGCGCAGATTTGAGGAAAAGCACGGATCAATAGTCTGCCGCGAGATGCTTGGACTGAGCGTCCGCCGGGATGCTCCTGTTCCGGAGGCGCGCACACAGGAGTACTACAAAAAGCGTCCCTGTGCGGAGATAATCGGAGATGCTGCAGAGATCCTTGAGCAGTATATAAAAGAAAATCCGATCTGAATTGCAACAATAAATGTGTTTCTTTTTGAAACATAGTGTAGAACTTACGTCTGCTTTATGAGAAACTATAATTGATGCAGTATTGCAATTATTGGCAGGAGGTAAGGTATGGGATATTGGATTGTCGTTGTTGATGATGATGCGATAGAACTGAAAAACGCAAAGATCCAGCTCAGCGGTGATGATCTGCGTGTAAGCCTTTTGCACTCAGGAAAAGACCTCCTGAAATTTATGGAGAACAACGCGCCGGACCTTATCCTGCTTGATATACTTATGCCTGAAATGGATGGATTTGAGACCTTCCACCTCCTTAGGAAGCTTGAAGCTGAAAGGAACAGGAGCGAAACCCCCGTTATCTTTCTGTCCGGCAATGAGGACAGCGAGGTTGAGAAAAAATCGCTGCAGGATGGAGCTTCGGATTTCGTAAGAAAGCCAATTGACAGGGAAATCCTCCTAAGCCGCGTCAACAAGACAATTGAAAACCACAGGATGATCGAGAGCCTGACCAAAAAAGCCACGATTGACAAGCTCACAGGTTTTTTGAACAAGGCCATAGGAACGGAAAGGATATCGGCGATCTGCAGCGGCGGCACCGGGGCTCTGATGCTCATCGACATGGACAGCTTTAAGCTGATAAATGATATATACGGCCACGATATGGGGGATAAGGTCCTTATCTCTTTTGCAGATATAGTCGGCCGCAACACAAGAGAAGAGGATGTGATAAGCCGTATAGGAGGAGATGAATTTCTCGCCTTCTTCAGCGGTCTAACATCAAAGCTGGCTGTAAAAGCGCTGACGGACAGACTCAACGAGCAGCTGGTAAACAGATGCATTGAGCTTATGGGGGAAGGCTTTGATATCCCGATAGGCATTTCCGTGGGTGTAGCCTTTGTACCCGATTATTCGAGGGACTTTTCGGTGCTCTTTCGGGATGTGGATGTGGCAATGTACCGCGTGAAGCAGAATGGCAAGCACGGCGTGTTGATCTGCGAGGACGTTCTGCCAAAGGTAACCTCAGGTGATAAAAAAGAACTTGACGGTGACATGCAAAGGATCACGCAGATCCTTGAGGAGAGGAATACTCCGGAGGGGGCAATGGTCCTTGGAATGGATGCATTTATCCAGACGTACCGCTACGCCCTGAGGGTTCTGAGAGGCTACAAGAGGGGCGCAGAGAAGATACTCTTTTCACTGCATCCGGAGGATGAAGCACAGACAGATCTTTCTGAGCTTTCAGTGGCTTTTATCGAGGTCCTTAAGAAGCTGCTCAGAAACAGTGATGTTATCGTCCAGGTTAAATCCGACCAGATCCTGGCATTTTTGCCGGTCATAAGCAGAGAAGAGGGGAGCGAGGTTGCCAGGAGAGTGGAAAAGATGTTCCTTGAAAACGAAAGCAGCCGTGTAAAGCTCCGCTATGTGGCAGAGCACATCGATCTGGGTTAAAATATAGTTGTGCGCAACACATACAAAAACAGTCCTTGAGGCTCCTGCCGAAGATGTTACCCAATCAGGCCCCGGAAAGCCCTGAGGAATAGAGACGAATATGAATCAGAAAAGAAATGAAAGATTTATTATCTTCCTGGTATCCATCACCTGCATTGTGATAACTGCTGAAAGTGTCATAATGGGGTGGGAGTTCTGGGTTCCGCCGCTGATCCTTATGGGGACCGTGGCACTGTGGATCATGGATATCACGGGAAGCCCGGAGTACAAGGCCAGGCAGATCGCATATCTGCTATATGCAATGCTTGTTGTGTATGAGGCGCTGAAGCCGGCACTTATAAACTATATCATTGGTTATTCTTTCGGGATCCTGCCCATGCTCCTTGCCCAGCAGATTGCCGCTTTTCTGCAGCTTGAGAGGCAGGACAGGATAGGGTATTACGGAATTGCCGGAATGATAATAACAAATGTTATCATGGATATCCTCCTGGTTGCAGTACTAAAGCTTGGGGTGTGGGGACTTGCCCTTGCGACATCACTCAGCAATCTGGTTTATTTTTTTATCCTTGCTGCCTATTACTTTACCCCGGGGGCAAAGCTTCACTACAGTATAAAAAAGGCCCTGTGGAAAGATCTGGGGTGGCTTATTGTAATAGGTATTCCCGGTGCGCTGCTCGAATTCTGCCTCTCTGCCAGGGGCATTGTGATAAACAGGTTACTCCTTAAGTATTCCGGAAGTGACGGACTGTCTGCAATGGCCTCTTTTTCCATGGTCAGCGGAATCTTTCTGGCCTATTGCCTTGGAAACGGTGCGATAATCCGCATGCTTGTCAGCGTGTTTGTAGGTGAGGAGGACAAGAACTCCATAAAAGAGATAATGAAGATCGCAATGACAAGAGGACTGGCGATTTCTGCTCTCCTTTCGGTAATCGTTGCACTTGTTTCGCCGCTTCTTACCGGTATTTTCTTTGATGATCCGTCTTCAAATGTTTATCATCTTGCGTATCAGCTCTTTGTTATCTATGCTTTCTGCATTCCGCTTGTTTATATCTGTCAGGTACTGACAAATTATCTCCAGGCTATGGGGCATGTTATTTTTGTCAATATTCAGTCAGTGTTCGACGGCTTTTTTCCATGGTCATCCCCTCTGTAATCCTGGCGCCCATCCTTGGCACCCTGGGTGTGTGGCTGGCAAATCCCATAGGAATAATCATGACGATATTGACAGTGCCGATCTACAACATTGTTTACTGGAGAAGGCTTCCGGAAAATATTGACGAGGTGCTGTTTCTTAAGCCTGATTTTGGTGCAGCCAGGGAGGATACGCTGGACATTCCGATACGGGATATGAACGATGTTGCCAATTCCTCTGAGACAGTACAGCAGTTCTGCATTGATCATGGCATTGGAAGGAAGGCCTCGATGTATTCAGGGCTCTGCCTCGAGGAAATGGCCGGAAATGTTGTATCCCACGGCTTTACAGCTGAT
>JAILJR010000160.1 GCA_024694565.1 Butyrivibrio sp.
TCCTCGGCAACAGATTCTATCAGCTGCTTCGATGGTCCCTCAACTACCTGTCTTATATACTCAAATACTTCAGCATAGTTCACTGTATCATTAAGATCATCGCTCTTTCCTGCTGGACTGAGATCCATGAACATTTCTACATCAACATAGAATCTCTGTCCTTTTTCCCTCTCCTCAGGCAAACAGCCATGATATCCGTAAAATTCCATACCCGTAAGGTTGATCCTGTCCATTAATCTGCCTCCAAAACAGCATCTGTCATCCTGCACATACGGGATACAGGTTTCACATCATGTACACGCACGATATCAGCACCTGATATTATTCCCATTACACATGTGGCCCCTGTAGCCTCCATACGCTCCTCCACAGGCAGTCCAAGAGCATGGCCAATAAAGCTTTTTCGACTTGTACCCAAAAGAATTGGATAACGTTTACTATCCCATTTTTTAAGCTCTTTCAACCGTTTTAATACAATCATATTCTGATTCATAGTTTTACCGAAACCAATACCAGGATCCAAAATAAGATTATTCTTGTCAATGCCACTTTTTTCAGCTATTTCAAAGCTTTTCCTGAAAAAGTCCGTGATTGATTCAATTATATCCCCTGATGTATCAGGATTATCCCTGTTATGCATGATAATCACAGGCAGGCCATATTCAGCTGCAGTCTTTGCCATTAACCCATCATCGCCCTCATACTGCAGCCCCCATATATCGTTGAGTATATGAACTCCCATAGCTGCTGCCATACGGGCTGTCTCACCATGAAAAGTATCAACTGAAATCGGAACAGGACAAATGGGAACCAGCATCTCAAGAAACGGTTTTAGGCGCTTCATCTCTTCATCAGGCAACAGATGATGTGCACCCGGACGCGTAGATTCAGCTCCTATATCGATGATATCCGCCCCCGCTTCAATCATCTGTTCCATATGATATCTGGCATTCTCAAGATTATTCCATTTTCCGCCGTCTGAGAAGGAATCAGGAGTTACGTTAAGAATTCCCATTACAAGTGTTCTCCTGCCCAGACACAGAGTCTTTCCGTCTTTGAATGTATAATTCCTCTCAACAGACTTAACCATCATTTTTGCCTTTGCAGAAGAAGTGCCATAGCCTGCTCCCTTAGTACAGGATCGCTCCTGAATTTTCCCAGCACAGCATTTGTCATGGTACTTGTACCATGGGCCGAATCCTCCCTCATCATCATGCACAGTTGACGGGCTTCAGCAATTACAATAACTCCCTCTGCCTTAAGACCGGTTTCTATGGCTTCTGCTATCTGCGCCGTCATTCTCTCCTGAAGCTGTGGCCGGTGAGATATTCTCTCCACCAGTCTGGTAAACTTGCTGAATCCTGCTACCCTTCCGGGAGAAGGCAGGTATACCAGATTCACTTCACCAAAGAATGGAACAAGATGATGCTCACACATTGAATAAAATGGAATATTACGAACAGCTACAAGTCCGTCTGTAGCGGAATCAACGGTAAAAGTCTCTCCCCATATATCGTCCGTTCCTTTTCCGACTCCGTCGAAAAGTGTTCCATACATTTCCGCTACACGCTCCGGAGTTCTTTCCATTCCATTTTGGGCAAGGTCCAGCCCCAATGCCTCCAGAAAATCCTTCATGGCATGAACTGCCCTCTCGTTCATCAAATCATTCCCATCTATTTTCGTATTAATACAGTTTCGTCACACAAAAAAATGAAACATAACTCCCCTGCCGTATTCTGTAAAAGTTTCGACACACTAAATGAAAATCCTGCATTCTACATGGAGTTTCATGTGAACTAATTCTCATTCCTTTTATTCAGCTTCTCCCTGATTTCTCTCCATCCAGGACAAAATTTATCCATATATCCATGAAAACGTGCATTATGATGCCTTTCATATAGATGGACAAGTTCATGGATTATTACATATTTCAGACATTCCGTTGACTTCTTGGCAAGCTGGAGATTAAGCCATATGCGTTTCTTTGCCACATTACATGTACCCCAGCGGGTCCTCATATTCCTTACTCCCCAATCTGAAGCCTGCTTACCTGTTATAAGCTCACAATCAGGCAGATAATGTCCTATGGCTTTTTTTAACTCTCTCCGGTACCATTCATTCATGACTTTTTCCCGATCTTCCGGTGTGCCTGCATTAGTAATCTTTAATACAATATAATTTCCTTCAATTGATACAGAATTCCTTTTGGCTTGTTCTACAAACAACTCATATGGTATTCCCCAGAGAAAATGCCTTTCACCTGAAACGTATTCCAGGGGACTGGCAACAGGGCGTCTTTGTATCTCCACGCATTTTCTATGTACCCAGTCAGCATTTTTAATTACAAAATTCTCCAAATCTTTATTAGAAGCACGAAGAGGTGCGGTTAACCGCACCTCTCCTTCAGGAGGAATAATCCTTAAATACATATTTTTTATTCTCTTCCTGATGAGCAAAAGCTCAATACCCGCAAAAACGGTTTTCTTTACTGATTGCTGTTTTATTGCCTTCATAATATTAAATCTTTATATAATCAAAAATATCCTGATAAATTAGTAAAGGTTTTCTTATTTATAGCACCAATGTAATGACTTTTTTTGCAAATTCAAAAAACTGCCATAAAAGGGCAGTCTTTTTTCACAAAAAGAAATCACTATCTGCCATAAGCCTGATAGCTCACATCTCCTGCTGAAATTTCAAAAGCTCAGGACAAAGATCACCTATGGATGTGGAAAGTTCCTCCTGAGGGCGCAGCAGCTCCAGCACAGGACGCATAGTCTCCTGGAACTTATCCTCGTCCTGCATGAGAGCAAGGATAGCCGAGGTATTCGCAGCATCTGCAAGAGCAGTGTGCTGAGTACCTTCAAAATCCTTGTCCATTGCACCAAGCGCATGCTTAAGCGCAAGACTGTTGTGCAGCCCCAATCTGTCATCAAACTTCTTCTGCAGGTCAACCCAGTGGGAATTCAGCCATCCCACATCAAAGCCCTCAAGCTTCATGCGGCACTCCTGCCTTAACTGTTTTATATCAGAATTGCTCCATGAATAAATTGTTGTATCTTCCAGTCCAATCCATTCCATGAACCTTTCGAAAGCTTCTACAAAGCCCTCCTTGCCGTTTACCTTCTCATCGGTGATGCCTGTAAGCCTTGTAATATGCTTTTTTATTTTCCCATACTCAGGCTTAACA
>JAILJR010000207.1 GCA_024694565.1 Butyrivibrio sp.
CTTAATGAATTGAGGTTTTTGGCAATTGGCACTAGTCCCTCTGTTTTTTTGGTGATTTCCTCCTCATTGAGGCCAAGTTTTGGGTGTCAAACTCCCGAGTGGAAAAGAATTTTAGTTAATATATTTATAACGAAACAGAAATATAGTAAGTAAAACTTCTTTTTCATAACGAGCTGTCGGCGGGAGCCGGCAGCTCATCCTCCCAAAAGTTACCGGCCAAAAGGCCGTTTTTTTTATCTCAATTTATCTGTATTGGGCTGAAGCCTGAGGTGTGACATTTTCTTTGTCAATGACAAAGAGGGTGTCACACCTTTTTGGTACATAAGTGGTGATAAAATATTAATAAGTGTATGATTTGGCGTTACTTTTTTCAAAAGTATTATTGGGGAGAACATCGCGAAAGGAAAGCGAAGCTATGATGAAAAAGACTATCAAACTGGTGTTGACAGTAATGTTGGCGGTTGTCCTCCTTGCAGGCTGCGGTTCCAAGAAAATCGGACCCGGGAAGGCTTTTGTGATGCAGAAGTCTGATGCCGGCTTTACAGCTCCTGGAACAGCGTCAGTTGATGACTTTTACTGGTATTTTAAGACCGCTGACTACGATAAGAGCGTAGAGGTTCCCTTTAGCGATCCTTATGCTGCTGAGGGTATCTGGGAGGTTTGCACCTGGCGTATACAGGGCAACTATTCTTCGGAAGTCAAGGAAGTCTATTGGATGAATCTTAGCATAGAACGTAAGGACAACGGCGGAATGCTTGGGCAGTACGGCGATGTGGACACACAGTTGGCTGCGGACTTTTATGCAAACGAGGCATTCAAGGACAGCGACGAAGCCAAGAATGCGGGAGTTCAGGGTGATGGCTCAACGGATAAGCTTATTGATGCCCTTAACAACCTGGACCCAACCGTTGATGCAACAGCAACGCTCATTCTGGTCGGATACCAGGATACGAACGGCAACTGGACTCCGGTGAACGATGGCACTAAAGCAGTACTTACGGGAGTTTACTATCCGGACGGAATGTTCCTTAAGCTGGACGACGGCAATGGCCATCAGATCAGTGCTAATAACTTTTTGACTGCAGGCTCTGAGCAGCATGCCATAGGTGCATACGATCCGGGCTCAGATAACATGGACTATCACGGCACAATTGCCCTCACCAGAAAGGTGCAGTAAAGAATAATCAGTTTAATAATGGGGATTTAATTCGACATAGGAGGTTTTGCCATGCATGGTAGGTCATCATTCCAGGGAAAGGTTCGAGTTATAGCCATTTCTCTGAGCATCATCCTGATATTGGGAGGATGCTCTTCTTCGCTTGCGGGAAAAGAAAAGAAAGAGGACCCTCAGACTCCACAGGAAACCACGGCATCAGAAGAAACCAATGATACAGAAGCGGACCGGGAAACGGCAGCTGAGGCGGGTGCAGAGAAAGAACAGGAGGCTACAGAGGAAGCTTCTTTGGAGAATAGCACTGCAGATGCTACTTACGGGGATCAGAGCACTTTAGGAGTCTCGGAAATGACTACCGGGGCGGATGCAGCTCTTTTCCTGATGGGAGATGATGGGCAGGCTTCCGATAGCGAGTATAATCCGGCAACCTACGCTTTAACAGGCGGAACCTGGGATATTCTGGAGTCCGGCGAGAAGATCTATACCATGGCTGACGGGAATCAGGCCAAGAATGTATGGGTTGAGGAGGACGGCATGTACTACTACGTGGACTTCACCGGTTGCCTTATGAAGAACAATTACACGGCAGACGGCTTCTGGGTAGGAGAAAAAGGCTACTGGGACAGAAGCAAGAAGCAGCGGAAGGACGATGTGGAGCCCCTTAGCGGAAAGCCCTACGGCGATGGAACGATGATGACCATCGATATCATCAATTATTCAGATGACGCTACCTATGCCAAGGCAACGCTGACCTACAGCTTTGGCTCGAAAGAGGAATACAACGTGATGCCTCTCGGGAACAGCACCTATCTGCTGGAGTACAAGGATGATTTCTATACGGGACTTTTGATGTCTGTTTCGGAGGACCAAAAGACCCTTATCGTTTCCGGCCTTGGATGCACGGATACCTACACGATGGAATGAACTGACTAAGGAGGAATGCATTTATGAAAAGAACTATAGGCAGACGAAATGGTGTTGCATTAGTAATGTCATTATTTTTAGCCGTGACAATGTTGACCGGATGTGTGGGGGCAGGTTCACCTAACATGCCCTATGAGCCTGATACACCTGCTCCTGATCCCCATAATGGGGTATTTGTCTCAGACCACGGCACTATGGAATTTAACGGAGATGACAAAACTGTAATTGCTGACTTTGACAGTGAACTGGCAGAGCTTTTAGGACTGCCTGAAGGCAAACAGGAGCTCACCTATGTCTTCCTTTCAGGAGACCTTCCGCCGGGAGGCAGCGTGGATTGTCGTTATGACGTGGCCCACGAGCTCAGACTCAGCACTGCAGATGCTTCGGTAGTAGTGGAGATGGCCCTTGTTCATGAGGACGGTTCTGTAACCCTTGGAGTTGATACCGTTACCCCTGAAAGAATTCCTATGTTCTTCAGAACTGACGAAGGACCTTTAAACGTAATCTTTTACAAGCAGTAACAAGGTTTGTTGATGAATCCCGGAGGTGTTTATGGCACAACAAATGAAATTCTGTCCTGAGTGCGGGGCACAGATCAATCCCGGCGCCAAGTTCTGCAGACAGTGCGGGACTAAGCTGGATGCATTCTCAGGAAATGCAAGTGCACAAGATAATACAGCGCAGAGTACACCCGTGCAGGTGCAAGCGAAGAGTCCTGTACAGGCAAGGAGTGCTCCGCCACCGGTACAGATGCAGACTCCGAATATAGGACAGACCATCAAGAGTGCTGCCGAGGTCCTGAATCTTGGGGATTTTACTGCCCCTACAACTGCAGGAGAGTGGGAGTTCATTGACATGGCGCCTGCACAGGGCGTGGGTCAGGCTATCGGAGCAGCCACAAGCGCTGCAGAAGATATTGTAGAGGCTGTTACTTCGCCCTTTGACACCATCTTCAAGAGTCTATTGTCTTTCGTGGGTGGAATATTCGGCACTCTGATAAAACCTAAAAATCTGATACTGGCCATTGCTCTTGGAGCAATCTGGATTGTCTGTGGCATTAACAGGAAATCAGATGATTCGGTAACGAATCTTTTGTCCTTCCTGACCTTTGGAGAGGGAGGCTATGACAGAGAGGGCCTTGGCCTGATCGGTGGTCTTGCAGGAAAGGGCACTGTGGCCGTAATGATCTCCTCACTCTTTTCCGGAGGGATTCCAAACACCATCAAAGGGGCAGCAGGTATATTCAAGAAGTCAGATGACAAGAAGAGCATACCTCTTTTCATAGTGGGTATTCTTCTAGGAGGCCTTGGATATATTGCCTTTGCGGGAATCAATAATGTTTCTGCCATTACTTCCATGGCGGGAATAGCAGGAGCAGTAGTGGCTCTTCAGGCAGTGGGTCAGAAGGATGGCTGGATATACAGGATTGCTCAGTCACTGACAGCTAAGAAGATAAATGGAATAAGAACCTCACAGGATGGAAAGATAACAAGCCTTCTTGGAGGAGTAGCCTTGGGATTTGCAATAGTAACGATCATATTTATCGCATAAAAAGGAGTGTCTATGTTTTGTGAAGTTTGTGGAGCAAGAATACCTAATGGAAGCACCTTCTGCGAAGAATGCGGAGTAAGGGTAGAACCTGCAGTGGAAGCAGGAAATGGAGCAGGATCAGGAGATGAGGGAGTAAAGATTGTGCCTAAAGCCCCAGAACCTTCGGCTGCGCCAATACCACCTGCACCTCAGGCCCAGAGTAGGCCAATACCACCCGCACCTCAGGTTCAGAGTACACCAATACCACCTGCGCCTCAGGTACAGAGTGCACCAATACCTCCGGCACCACAAGTGCAGAGCGCGCCAATACCACCTGCACCCCAGGTACAGAGTGCGCCAAATGCAGATTACCAGCCTCAGCAGGAAAGTGCTCCTTCCGGCACATCCGGAGGCTCAGGACTTTCGGGAAATACAAAGACCATTATCATGGCCGCAGCAGGAGTTCTGGCGGTTGCCATAATTGTGATTGCCGGAATTTTTGCGAAGAAGTCAGGCCTTATCGGAGGGAAGTCCGGTAAGGATGACAGCCAGGTAACGGAAGTGTCCTCAGAAGTAATGCCTGAAAATGCAGAGCAGGCAGCTGACGTAACAGCAGCAACGCAGACGGCAGCAGAAACCCAGGAAGCTACTGAGAGTCCTGCTCAAACGGCTGATCAGAGCACTCCAGCACAGGCAAGCGAAGATACTGCCGGAGACTACTCCCAGACTGCATCTGGCTCTATTACTCCCAGTATTACCGGTCCGGACCAGGATGTAGTTATTCAGGACTTTGACTGGTTCTACGACGATGGCTTCCCTGAGGACGGAACACCCTACAAGGAACTTTGGGGCCTTGGCGGAAAGTGGAAGTCACTGCTTTATGCCCAAACCCCTGTAGACGGTAAAGAGATGTGCAGGATAGTCATTTCTGATGCAGATGTCCAGTACATGGGATATAAGCTGACAGTTCTTTTAAATACAAAGGCAAGGTACCAGTATCCGGGAGATGCTCGTGACCAGATGGAGCTTTTAGACAACTCTCAGGTGACCATGACCTTTGAGGGGGACTGGGACGAGGAGCGCACCTCCATGGATGTCTACAGTGTCAACTCTGATCTTAACTGCAAGATCAACAAGTTTGTATCAAAGAATGGTTTTGATTACGCCATAGGCCCGGTCTATAACGGCGACAAGGAGATCGGCCAGGTAATGATGATAAGAGCTACACCGTAACCGGAACAATCAGCCCTATCGACGCTAACCACATTCTATGAGGGACATATAATGAGAAAAGAGCTTTTGATCACAAAAAGGATACTGGCTGGAGTGGCAGCAGGACTTGTCCTGTTTATTTACGCTGCCATTCCTTCCATGGCCATGCTGGGCGGATTTCCTTCATCTATGTACAACGTAAGTACGCCAAGTGCTAACGGAGTCTGGGTATATTCTAAGACTGAGTTGTACGAGAAAGATGATTATGAATATCATGGCGAGCAAGGTGGACACTTTAACAATGAGTATTATAGTTCATCTGCAAACGAACATGAAGAAATCAATGAAGTACTTTCGAGCGTTGAAGAAAATAATTTGGCGGTCAATATACGCTGCCATCAGAGGAATTCTTTCAGTACTCCGCCACAGGTTTTAACCCCTCAGGACGAAGTGGATTTGAAAATGACTAATGAATTGCTGGATTACTTTTGTATCTATCCGGATGATTGGGTAACTAAGGATTTGGGTAATTATGAAAATAAGGAATCCTGCTTCTATTATGGCTTAGAAGTGATGTTTCCTGCTGATGAGGAGGGATATCGCGATAGATGGACTCCAAGTAGTGGCCACATTGAAGTGAAACAATATCCCGGATGGAAGATAAGATACAGAGATACTTCGGTGATGAATCAAACTAATATGGGACACGGCAATGTAAAGTTTTCTTTGATCAGCCCGCTTACTTCTTCCGGAGAATATGTGCTTACCGTTCCGCTTGGCAGCCCGGGGGATACTTTTATTTTGAGTGCCCATTCTTTTCATGGCAACATGGCAACTTCCTGGTATTACGAGTGGCAGGAGGATGGGACTTCTGCTGTTACGTCCACTGAATCCGGTGATGAAGACGTCAATCCTCAAAAACCATATACCCAGGAGGATTACACCGATGCTTCGACTAAGCCCGGAGAGGATAAAGGTACAGATATTGCTTCAGAGATTTTTGAAAAGTCTGATGATTCATCCGATATTCCCGGAACGATCATGATTGGCGGAGCGGGAGTTCTAGTGGCAGGCGGGGCGATGGGAGCTGCCGGAGGGAAAAAGAAAAAGCAAGGGAAAAAGAAGAATGACAAAAAGAAGGATACTAAGGAGAAATCCACCTTCAAAATGTATATCAACAAGGCCTTTGGGGATGCCCTTGCTAAAGGCGGAGAACCTCAGTATGTCTATGCGAGAATAATGGAGGTGATTCCCGGGGGAGGGGAAAAGGAAAGGAATGATCTGACAGAGAAGATAAGTGTCTTTTCCAAAGATAACTCACTTGACGTCTCCGATGCAGGAATGACCTCAAACGGCTACAAGGCTGCTCTGGTCACTGTACCCAAGGATTTGGAACAGACCAAGGGCATGGTATCCTTTATGTTTGCCGGAGAGGGCGGGGTTTATACCAGAAACGTAATATTTAATCTTGTAGGCGGAAACCCGGTCATCATCTTCCCGAAGCTTGCTGATGACGGCGTTAGCTGGATTGAAAGCAGTTGGCCCGGAGAAGCTGTATTTATTGCAGGCAAGGGCGGAACTGAGAAAGTCAGGTTCTATATAAAAGATGCGGTTGACGAACCAATAGATATAAGATTTGATTGCGAGTCTGACTTTAAAGTGTCTTATGAGAAAGAACCTACCTACAAGTGTGGCTATTATGCAGTTGTTGAGAACCTTTCCCAGGAAATTGTTAAAGCAAATGACATAATTGCAGATATGGTCACTAAGACAATTAATGTTGAGGCAGAGTTTAAGGATGGCACTGTGATCAGCAGTGAATTCTATGTGGAGCTGTATCCTGAGGGACTCTCAGTTATTCCTAATACGAAGTACTTTAAAGATGATAAGCTTCAGGTTAATACTGTCGAAGAAACCAACCCCAAACCTGGGGAGTTTGCACTTATGCCTTCCAGCTATGATGTACTGGTATGTTATAGAAACGAGGCGACAGGCAAGAATGTAATTTTTAAGAACCCTTACATCAGCCATGAGGATCCCGATGATGAGGGCAAATACAAGAATCTGTTCAAAGAGAATTTCCGATACAGGATCGTGAACATGGACGTAGGAGGGTATGATTTCTATCCTGAGTGCAGTCTTCCTATGTTTGATGAGCCTTTCTCCGCAAGGATGAAGCTCATGTACAATGGCAAGGATGGATCATATTATGACGGTTATCTTCCAATTGACTTTATTGGAATGAAATCGGATGTTCCGAGCAAGGTTACAAGGGAGCAGGCTGTTAAGCAGCTCAAGAAGGCTATCCGCATATTTGGGCTGGGCAATAACCAGGATATTACTGATATCGTCAGGAATACATCAATCCATTCCGCTGCCCAGATCCAGTTTGCGACAAAATATATCCTTATAGCCGGTATAGACTTTTATATGGATTGTTCGAAAACATATACGAGTTTTGCAAAGCAGTGCGACAGGTACGTTGTTGCGTGCGGTTGCATGGTTAAAGCCGGTGATATGGCTATTGATTATATGCTTAAGGTAAAGTTTGGAAAGGCTGGAGAGACCGCAGCCACATTCCTTAATCCTTTAAAGAACATGTACTTTGAGTATATCGGTCAGTACTACGGAGTTGGAGCAGATCCTGCAAACTATAAGACTGAAGACTTTGAATTTTGGAAGGCTCTAAGTAATGGCGCAAGTGACAAGCTTGAAGGCATGATGACCGGAGAAGAAAAGCCAACACCGGAAAAATTGGGGTTCGTAGTTGCTGGCTATCTTATGGTTAGATTCGTACATCACTATTACTATGGAGAAGGTACGGACAAGGGCGACTTTTATCGGTCACTTTTTGCAGCGATTGGCGACCTGTCATTTATGCAGTTCAGGGAATGGGTCGGAGAACAAATCAAAAAATGGTCAGGAAGTGCTATAAAAAAGCTTCAGGAATGGCTTGGACAGCATTTTACCAATTGGTATGAAGGTGCCGCAAGCGCTGCTGTTAAGGCTGCAGGAGATAAGGGCTTCGAAAAGGTGATGCGCGATAATGTGAAGACCGGAATCGGATACGCTGAGCGTGATGCAGCAAGATTGGCAAGAATCTCTGCAGAGAAGATAGAGCTTGAATCTGTATACAAGCTCATGGGCTGGTCACGTGAGAATTATGTGAAGGGGCGTATGGATGATTTGGACATAATGGCCGGCGTTGCGCTTAACTTTATGTTTGGAGGCACGGGTAACGATGGAGATGTTGATGATATCAAGGCATCAGATTATGCCAAGAAAGCACTCAGTAATTTCTTCTGCAAGGTTCTTGGGTTTGAGATTGAAAAAATATATCAGGTGACTGAGAATATCACTGGTTTTTCTTCATTCAGAGTAGGTCCCGGAAATACTATCATCTTTGGCTTTAAAAACTTTGAGGTCGAGATAAGTGTAGTAAAGAATCTTGAGATTATAAGCAATATGTTCTTTGGATACTGCTTCTCGTGGTTAGAGAAGATTTATGAGTACTGTACTGACGATAGCGCAAAGGTGCCTGATGCCAGAGATATCATGGAGTGCAACACAAAGATTCTCGATGAAGTTCTTGAAATTGTTGAGAATCCGGAGCCCATAGTCTACCGTGATAAGAAGTAGCTGTTCGCATCAAGGGAGCTGCCTTTTGAAACATTACCGGCACCTTGCTTCCAGCATCTTCCTCAGCGAATTCCTGTCAGTCTTACTCTGCTCCATTAAGGTCTTTGCATAGGCCTGAAAAGCAACGCACATTGATGGATGATTGAGCGCAAAGGATAACCCCTGTCTTGAGGCGGGGGTTATTTTTGTTGTGTTGTCGGAGATGAGAAGATCAATATTGCTAAAGGGTGTCTCCGGAATCGGATAAAACCTATAGCTTTCGTACTCC
>JAILJR010000216.1 GCA_024694565.1 Butyrivibrio sp.
AATCTATTCCGTGATCAAGTACCTGCCTGATGAATCTGTACGCATACTAGGGACCTGTCAGCTCCTCCTTGAAGGTGTGGAGACCAAAACCATTGTGTATGCACTGATTAAGGATTCCGCCAAGCTCATGGTCTCTCTCAAGGATCAAAATGCTGTCATTTCCGGCTTCTTTTGCAGCTACAGCTGCTGCAAGGCCAGCAGGGCCGCCGCCTACTATTACGATATCATATGTCTTCAGGACCCGCTTACCTCCCCTTTTGTTCTCTCAAGAACGATATTGGAATGTCCACCGCTCTTTGTTATCTTTTCATAAGGAATTCCAAGCTCACGATGAAGGATCTCCATTGTCCTTGGTGAGCAGAAGCCTGCCTGGCATCTTCCCATTCCGGCTCTTGTCCTGCGCTTTACGCCATCAAGAGATCTTGCACCAAGAGGTCTGTGAATGGCATCGAGGATTTCACCCTCTGTGACAGACTCACATCTGCAGATTATGGTTCCATAAGCAGGATTTTCCTTGATGAGTGCGTTTCTCTCCTCTATAGAAAGACCTTCAGTCTTCTTTACACCCTTTCTGGTGCTGATCCATTCAGCCTTCTTCTTGAGTCCCATCATATCTTTAAGCATATTGCCAACCATCTCTCCTATGGCAGGGCTGCTGGTAAGACCCGGAGACTCGATTCCTGCACAGTCTATGAAGTGAGGTGCGTCATCTACTTCCTTGATGATAAACTCATGATTCGGCTCATGCGCACGAAGTCCGGCAAAAGAGGTGATGACATTCCTAATAGGAAGATTTCTTACATGATCACCTGCCTTGGCAATAAGGTCATCGATTCCTGCAGCTGTCGTGTTGCTGCCTTCCTTGTTCTCAATATCTACAGCTGTAGGTCCTACAATCAGGTTGCCGTGAACTGTAGGTGAAACGAGTACACCCTTACCCAGATTGGTAGGCTGAGGGAAGATGGTGTGCTTTACATGACCTCCTACAGTCTTGTCAAGGAGGCAGTAGTCTCCTCTTCTCTCTATGATATGCATCTTGTCTGCGCTTACCATATTGTGGATCACATCGGCATATACACCGGCAGCGTTGACAACATATCTTGCAACATATTCACCATTGTTGGTCCGAAGGTGCCAATTTCCGTCCTCACCCTTTTTGATGTCCTCAACCTCTGTATTAAAGCGGAAATCCACACCGTTCATGTTGGCATTCTCTGCCATGGCTATGTTGAGCTCAAAAGGACAGACGATTCCGCCTGTAGGTGCATAAAGAGCCCCCTCCACATTCTCGGAAAGATTGGGCTCCATCTCAAGAGCTTCTTCCCTTGACAGGATCCTGAGTCCCTTGACACCGTTGGCAACACCCCTGTTGTAGAGGTCCTTAAGTCCGTCCAGCGCCTCTTTATGTATGCATACAACGAGTGATCCGTTTCTCTTGAACGGAATGTCCAGATCCCTGGACAGATCATCCATCATCTCATTGCCGCGGACATTAAGCTTTGCCATAAGCGAGCCTTCGGCAGCATCAAATCCCGCATGAACAATCGCAGAATTAGCCTTTGATGTTCCTTCACAAACATCCTCACATTTCTCCAGTACGCAAACGTTCGCCTCATAGCGTGAAAGCTCCCTTGCGACTGCGGCACCACTGACACCGGCACCGATCACGATAACATCGTACAACATAAATCGTCTCCTTCTGAAAAAGAATTTACCGGCACCTGTCACAAGACAGATGCTCAGTTTAAAAAAGGCGAGAGAAAGCCAACTGTGTTCCCCACAGATTCATGCTCACTCTCGCCTCCCATTCATTATAAAGTTAACTAAATGATACTACATTTTGGACTCTGTGAAAACACAAATCCAGATAAATTTTCTTTAAACAGCATCAGCCAAACATTCCGGCACCAGCAAGAACGTTGTAAAGAAGAGATGCAACAATACCACCGCAGATAGGTGCAATAGCAGGAATCCAGCCATATGCCCAGTCAGGGTTCTTCTTTCCAAAGTTAGGAGCAAGAAGCTGGTATGCAATACGAGGAGCTGTATCTCTTGCTGCATTCATGGCATATCCTGTAAGTCCGCCAAAAGATGCACCACATGCAACGATTACGCCGTAAACGAGAACCCATACTGTACGATCTGAACCAGCAGGGATCAGGGCAAGTGTGAATACAAGAACGAATGTAGCAACGAACTCTGAAAGGAAGTTCAGACCTGTGTTGCGGATAGAAGGGCCTGTTGAGAAGCAGCCACGAACAACATCATCATTGGCAGTAGCCTTGATGTGATCTCCGTAAAGTACCATCAGGATAGCTGCGCCAAGGAAACCACCGAGCATCTGAGCGATGATCTGTCCTGCAACTGTGCTCCAGTCGCCGCTTCTGATAGCGATACCGATAGTAACTGCAGGGTTAAATGCTGAAGGACAATTTGTGAAATTGCTCATTGCAAATGCAGGAACCATAACTGCCATCCCCCATCCAATAAGGATGTGAACAGCTCCGCCACCCTTAAAACCGGACTTCTCAAGACTTACGTTGCAGCATACTCCATCGCCAAGGAGAACAAGCAACATTGTTCCGATAAACTCACCTACATAAACACTCATAATACTTACCCCCTTTTTGTTATCATATTTTCCTCACCATAGTTACTTATTGTATTTAGCCTCACACAGCCGGTAAACTCCCGGCCGTGTGAGTTAATACCCTGTCAATATCAGTCCTTAGCCCATCCACGTGTGGCAGCTACAGCTTTCTTCCAGCCTTTGAGCTTTTCTTCCCGAGCTTCATCTGTCATCTGAGGCTCGAACTCCTTGTCGATGGCCCAGTTCTTGATAACGTCATCCTTGCTCTTCCAGAAGCCAACTGCAAGACCTGCAAGGTATGAAGCACCCATAGCTGTTGTCTCAACACATACAGGACGATGAACAGGTGCATTGATGACATCTGACTGGAACTGCATGAGGAAATTATTCTTGCAGGCACCGCCGTCAACCTTGAGAGCGTTGAGCTTGATTCCGGATCCCTTTTCCATTGCGCCGAGTACGTCGTAGGTCTGAAGAGCAAGAGACTCAAGAGTTGCACGGATGATGTGCTTCTTGTTGACACCACGTGTAAGTCCTGTGATTGCTCCGCGTGCATAAGGATCCCAATAAGGAGCTCCAAGACCTGTGAATGCAGGAACAACATAGCATCCGTTTGTATCCTCAACCTGAGTTGCGAAATACTCAGAATCAGGTGCTGTATCAACGAGCTTAACCTCATCACGCAGCCACTGGATTGCTGCACCTGCTACGAAGATTGAACCCTCAAGAGCATACTCAACCTTGCCGTCAAGTCCCCATGCGATTGTTGTAAGAAGTCCGTTGTTAGGGAACTGAGGCTTTGTTCCGATGTTCATCAGCATGAAGCAGCCTGTTCCGTATGTGTTCTTGGCCATACCTGACTCGAAGCATGTCTGTCCAAACAGAGCTGCCTGCTGGTCTCCTGCCACACCTGCAATCTGGATAGGTCCGCCAAAGAACTCAGGATCTGACCAGCCATACTCGGTTGAGCTTGAAGGAAGAGCCTTAGGAAGCATGCTCATAGGAACCTCCAGCTGTTTGCAGAGCTCCTCATCCCAGTCAACTGTATTGATGTTGAACATCATTGTTCTTGAAGCGTTTGAATAATCTGTAGCGTGTACCTTGCCCTTTGTGAGCTTGAAGATAAGCCATGAATCTACAGTACCGAAGCAAAGCTCACCCTTCTCTGCTCTCTCACGAACACCCTCAACGTTGTTAAGGATCCAGCGAAGCTTTGTTCCTGAGAAATATGGATCAAATACAAGACCTGTCTTGTTATAAGCTGTGTTGTCGATTCCGGGATACTTGCCAAGAAGCTCTTCCTTCATGTCAGCAGTTCTGCGGCACTGCCATACGATTGCGTGATATACCGGTGCTCCTGTTGCTCTGTCCCAGACGATTGTCGTCTCACGCTGATTGGTGATACCGATTGCTGCGATATCTGTATAAGAAGCGCCGACCTTCTTCATAGCCTCACGTGCAACTGAAAGCTGTGTCTGCCAGATCTCATTGGCATCATGCTCTACCCAGCCGGGCTTGGGATAAAACTGAGTAAACTCCTTCTGTGCTACTGAGCACATCTCCCCTTTCTCGTTGAATAGAATACATCTGTTGCTGGTCGTACCTGCATCCAGTGCCATAACGTATTTTGCCATTATAAAACCCTCCTTTTCTTGTGAAAGAAATAAATATTGTTAAAGCTCCCTAGCTTTAATCTTTGAGATCAGAATACCGAATTATGCTGTAAATCCGGTATTCTACATTTCCCACACCTCTTCATTGGTGGTGGAAATTGCAAGAGCCCCTGCATCAAGAGCATTCATCACATCCTCCCTGTCAGCTATTAACCCCCCGGCTATTATTGGAACTCTGCTGACCTTGTTGATCCTTCTGATCATCTTGGGAAGAATTATTCCGGGTAAAAACTCAATGATATCCGGTTTTATTCCAGGGCTCCTTGCCTGTTTTTCAATGTTCTGAAGTGCCATAGAGTCCAGTATGAAGTACCGGAGTACCGTATTGAGCTCAAGCTCTCTGGCGTGAGCAATCAGATTGCTCTTGGTAGTGATAATCCCATCAGCCTCGGTATTATTTTTGATAAAATCAAGGCACACTTCCTTGGAATTGTTGAGACCGGTTATAAGATCCACATGAACCATTGCTACCTTGCCGGCCCTTTTGATCCTTGCGGTGATCTCAGCGATTGAACAGATATCTCCGTAGAGGACAAATATAATTTCTACATCCTCCCTGAGTGCTCTTGACAGCTGCTCGTCATCCTTGACCGCAGCGATGATAGGATTTATCTCAATTTTGTTTATAAATTCACGGTTTTTCATTCTAATTTTGTCAAACAAAAAAAGAGCAGGCAAATTTAAATGAGGTTCCCCCTCATTCATACCCATACTCTTTTCTCAAGGCTCTTCTAATTCAGTTCTCATATTCCCTGATGTCTAAGCATTCTGGGTCTGCATGTTAAGAACTTCGGCAATATGCTTTTTAGACTCTTGGTCAGTTCTTAACGACAAGCTAATGTTATACCCAATTTGTGCAAAATGCAATAGGTAAGTTTATACTTATTTTATTTTTTGTACTTATTAACAAATATATTGCACAGTTTTCGTTAAAAACTGATAGCAAAAGTATAAACATTGCACAAAGCAATTCACAGTGCTAAAGTGGCAAACTGACATATTGTGCACTCAGAGTTTGAGGCAATGTAAGTTAAAAAATAAGTGACAGGCCATCCGCGGCAGGACAGGCCGCGATGTATGGCCTGTCCTTCCCCGGATGTCCGGTCACTTAATCATAACGTATAGACCAAACCTGATTACTGTCCTTCAATTGCTTCGTAAGCCGTGTAATAGGTTTCCACACGGTCGAATCTATAGTAGGCATCACCTTCTATGGAGGCGGTGGTGCCGGGCTGGAGGCAGACTTCGTCTGTATTTTGTGGGATCATCCACATGCAGTCAACAAGCTCAGTGCCGTCGAAAAAGAGAATGTAGGCATCTACCTTTACCTTTTTGTCGCTGTTATTGACAGCTGTAAGTGTGGCTGTTGAGCTTTTGGTGGCGGTGTAGAGGGAAATCTGGGAGGACATGTCTTTTTCGTAGGGAGTCCTTTTTGTGATGGAAAATTCATAGACTGCCGGCTTCTTTCCTCCCAGATCCTTTTTGTGGAATCGCCCTTCAAAGACAAAAAGGCTTCCGTTTTTTACTACCTCTACTGTCTTTTCTGATAATGCGAGGCTGTTTCCTTCGGCGTCCCTGGCTATGAATCTGCACTCATATCTGACCGTTTCGCCGGTCTTGTTCTGCAGCACAAGAACCGGATTGCAGTTGTGGTCATCCTCACGGAAATACTGGGCGACCAGCAATGTACCAAGAGGCAGTCCTCCGTAGGATGGCATGTCATCATCCCTTGCTGCGATGCTGACAATTCCTCCCTTGTTTTTGTCTGACTCACTGATGCTGTCCAGGCTCTCAAATATGTTGCCTGTGCTTGCCCCGGCTCCTGCTTCGCCCTGCTCATCAGAAGAAGCGTTCTTTTTATCGGCACTTACACTATCTGCACCTGTTACTGTTCCATCATCCGTAACGTCTTTATTTTCACCAATATGCTCAATAACACCTCTCCTGACGCTGTCAGTAAGGCCGATGTAGACCATCTCATCATCCATTGGGTCGTCTTTGGCGGGATTTTCAGCATCACTTATGGCGTTTTCAGCTTCAGTATAAAGAACTGAGCCGGAAGCCTCTCCTTCCAAAGAGCCGGCAGCGCTTTCCTTTCCTGCTTTTGCAATTGCTTCCTGCAGCTCGTCAGATGCCGTTGTTCTTGAATTTGCAGCATCGATCCCGGCAGCACCCTCCCTGATCTGATCATCAGAAGAGTCTCCCGCCAGAGCAATTCCCATATTCGAGTAATTGGTGGATAGAATTTCCTTGTATGGATTTTTTGAAATGTCGTTCTTTGACGGCAGAGACACCCCGTAGGTGTTGAAATACATGATAAAGGGCACAAGAAGTCCTGCGACCGAGATCGCTATTACCCTTACTGCTGCAATCGTCTTCTCTTTACGCAGTAATATTATGCCCATTACAAGAGATACCAGTGATATGATCCCACCCACCAGTAATGACGAAGAAAGAAGGCCTATTATTGCTATTATTAATGCAATTGTAGGTATATGCATGAAATCCCCCCTGATTTTCTGTGCATATTGTACAAAAATATTATGTTTCTAAATGTCAATACTTGTATGAAAAAAAATTTATACTACAATATATTGTATCTAGAGAGTCATTATTTCATAGAAATAGTGTTTTGGATGAGGAGGAGATGAATATGACTATTGTTGCCCCTATAGAAGCCCTTGATATCAGTGTAATACGCAACATACTTCGCTCAATGGTCAATGAGCACTGGTCTGTAGCAGAGGCATTGGATGAGTATGATGTTCCCCAGTACCTCCGCAGCGAATATGAGTCACTTATTGAAAAATGTTTTATTGATTAATCATTTCTGATCAGATTGAGACCCACGTCGTAGACCTTTCCTTCTACGGCATCACCAAGCCATTCAGCCATAGAGATCCCATTTTGCGTAAACAGTGTAAAATGCGGTTCTCTTACGCTTGTATGGACTGTTCCTCCCTTAGTTATTATGGGAATCTTCCATTCATTCAGGAATATCCCGAAATAAGGCGTTATCCCTTTAAGTTCTCCCACCATTTCTTTCAGCTGCCTGAAGTAGTCCTCCTGAACGTCAGCATCAGTGTCATATCTGTTGTTGATGATGTCGTTGTAGTAGGCACTGAGCAGGTAATCCCTGACAGAGCTGGAATACAGATATCGCAGCCTGTCACCGCATTTTGCATACAGCTCTTTGTACCAGTCAAGAGTGATATTGTCTGAGTGTATGCACTTCCATACCGATTCCTTGGCCATCCAGATACTCTTTGCCGTCTTTCTCCACTGTCTGTACAAAAGCTGTCCGCTGTCAGAAAAAACAGTTATGTTCCTCGCCTTTGGATAGTAGTCATCAACTATCTCGCCGGCAAGCGCCGGTACAGCGAAGGCTCCTGCTGAATTCCCTGCAATAAGAAGGGTTGACGGATTCGGAAAAAGCTCTTTTGACACCTTCATGCTCTGGATGAAGTTGACATAACCGTGAAAATGAAGCACCTGATCACTTCCATCCTCGCCCTTGTAGGGATAGTCGTTGTTCCCGACGTGAAAATCTCCCGTCGCATAGGTTATCACAACAAAGCTCCAGTCCCTGAAGGGATTCTTATCACTGTTTATATCGGTTATCCCGACATTAATATTCATGATCTGGGTAAAGGGCCTTAAATTATTCCAGTAATAATTGGGCTGACCTGATGCCACCTTTCCTCCGGTAACGGGTCTCGCGGCTGTATACTCATTCCATGCAACGCCCCCACCCGAGAAAAAAATGCATAGCTTCTTAGGATCTGCCAGCTTAACGTAAATGTAGTACTCCGAGCCGTCTCCTGACATCCCTTTTTCAAGCGGGACCCTGTACCAGGTCATATTCTCCGGTTTTTCAGGAAGGTCCTCTGTTCTTCTTCCGGGCGCATCAAGGTGCCTGCCAATAGAGTTTTCAACAAAATCCCCGGCTTTTGAAGCAAAGACAATTCCTCTCTTTATGTTGTTCCTGTTATAATTTGTAGGACTGCTCATATATTAAACATTTTCTCCGATGCGTTCTTGAGATCCCTGAATCTGAATATTACCAGAGCTGCAAGCAGGATCATGTAGAACATGATGCTCACAACTGCAGGCCAGGGAACTGTGTTCATTCCGTTTCTTATAAATATTATCTGGAAAAGAGATATCACAAAGTCAAGTACTATGTAGAGTATGTACTCGTCAAGTCGAAGCTTAAGTACCTTCGCTATCAGAATTGTAGCTATTGCAAGACCTATGAGTGTCATGGGGATCATCCATTGTACGCTCCAGCCGTGAAATCCGGTCTTTATATCCACGTAGTAATCGACAACTATGGCCACCAGAACTTCGAAGGTAATGACCTTAATAAGATTGTTCCGCAGGTACATGGTTGCAATTACATCTATCCAGGCTACGAATATTCCCAGCATAACAGGTCCTATGAAGGAATACTCGCCGTTTGTCATTATATTTACCGTTCCGAAAATTATCTCGGAAGCTATAAAAAGAAATGTACAGACCTTAAGGAAGGTTATGTTGCTTATCTTTCTCCTTTCAAGAGTGGGAAAGGCCGGGTTTTCGTTCCCCTCCACTTCCTGAAGCTGGCTCTGGCAGAGAGGACAGCACTCTTTTCTTCCCCTTATCTTAACGTTGCATTTTCTGCAATACTGCATTTTCCTGTTACCTCACTCATCATAATCATTTGTTCCAAGCTCTACCTCAATTCCCTCCTCGGTGAGACATCTGAAGAAATTGAGCATTATCTTGTGAGTCTTGAACGGAGATACCTCTCCGAATACCATCTTGTCCTTAAAGGTACAGACGCAGACCTGTTGGGAAGATGCTGTCATGAATGCCCCGAACCTGTCAATATAGCCCTCCACCTCCGGCGGCATCTTTAGCTGCCCCAGGTTGGACATCGACGTGGTTACTCCCCTCTTGGCAGCCCGGTCAAAGTGGCCTATGGTAAAGTCCTTGATAAAGAGCGGTACCATCTTGATGGCGAGATTGTGCTCCAGAGCCGAGTAGGAATTCATGGTTTTTTCAACATTCTCAGGTGAGAGCTTCTCCTTGAAATCCTTTGCAACAGGCTCTGTTATGCTCTTGAGCTCACCTGTGTAGTCCTTGGGGTCATAGACAATGTTTATTACCCCGAAGAAGTTCCTGGCTGTTCCGCTCTTGTAAAACTGTCTGAGATTCACCGGAACACTCACCACTATGGGACGCTTCTTCTGAGTTCTGTTCATTCCCAGTATGACTGCCTTGATATAAAGAGCGACACACAGAACACCCACCGTTGAATCATAGCGGTGGGCGAGTTCAAGAAATTTGCCCGCAGAAACGGTCCCTTCGAGAAGATGCGGCAACAGGTTGTCATCCACCTCTCCGCTTACCTGGTAGGCCCTGACCGACTTCATCTCGTTGAGCTGCTTTAAGCCTTTCTGCTTGCTGTAATTGTCTGTAAACGCATCGACATTTTTCTCCTCCAGGGAAAAATCGTCGACCGGCTTAATATTGTCACTTAAGTTGTGTCTTAGCTGAAGATAGCGGATTATCAGGCTCTTAAAGAACATGAATGCTCCGGTACCGTCAGCAAGGACGTGGAACATTTCCAGGTTTATCCTCTTTTTATAGAAATTAACCCTGTATAAAAGATTCTTTTTCCCCGGAAAATATATGGGAAGACAGGCCGGTGTATGCTCTTCCTCCACCAACGGCTTGATATAGCTGTCCTCCAGGTAGTACCAGAATATCCCTCTGTGTAGCACACAGTTAAAAAAAGGAAATTCCTCTATCGTATCATCAAGTGCACTTTGAAGTATCTCTTTGTTAACTTCCTCCCGCAGTTCACAGGTTAATCTGAAAACTCTGGTATTGGCTCCCTTGGCAGTAGATGGAACAATCTTAGCCGCGTTGTCGAGCTCATACCAATTTGCCTTTCTCTCCATGAAAACGTAACAACCTCTGTCTCTAATTATTTTCAGAGCTTCTCAAGCCGCTCTGTGACTATGTCCATATCCTTCCGGCTCATCCTGAAAATTACATCCTCAAGGGATATGAACTTCTTATTCTTTATAAATTTCAGGTATCTGGTGGTAAAGCGCATCTTTATTCCCTTGCTCTCGATGCCGGAATTCACCTTGTCCTGAATAGTTGCACAGGTATCTGCCGGATTGTGTGTCATACTCTTACTCAGAATGCACAGCAGAGTGCCCGCCGTCCTGACAAGTCCCTCGCAATTAGGATCATCTGACACGTCAAGTGACTGAAGTGCCCCGACAGACCACTTCTTCAAATTATGATATATACCGTACTCACAGTCAAGTTCTACCAGCTTGTCGTTGGCACCGTCATAGAGCCAGACCTCATTGCCCTTTACGAACATGTCCCTTACCCTGAACAGTGCTCCCTCATATGGGAAAGAAATGCCGGCACTCTCACAGCCTGTCAGCATGATATTTGCATTTATTTCCTCTACAATGTCCTCAGGCTCCGGAAGCTCCTCCCTGACAGTAAAGTTGGGCTCAGCCGGGTTTACAGGTCCCTGCTCCTTCTCCTCTATCCTTGCGCTCTCCTCATGGCTTATCTTGTATATGCCAAAGCCCGGGGTCTGCACCGTAAACCTGTCAGTGTTGCACTCCTCAAAGGGACCGGATACCGGGTATCTGCCCCTCTTTCTGCCGAAATAGTCGGTGTCAAACATTATGGCACTTCCATCAGGATTTTCAAACCTCTGCTCAGGCTCAAATGCCACTCCCAAAACCTCAGTATTGATGGGCATAGTAAATGACCTTGGAAGGTACTCGTAGAGATTGGTGTGAATTGTATATCTTCCGCCCTCTTCATCCAGATAGAGACTGATCTTGTGATCCTTATCCACATGTGCAGCCGGTTCAAAGTCACAGGACCTTGCACCGTTGTAATAGGCGTTGCCACCCATATAAACAGGGAGATGGTCGTAATAAATATCCTTGGACCCGTTTTCCTCTTCCGCACCCTTTCTGAACCTTGCAAAATATTCTGAGGGCGCCGGGTAGTGATTATAGGGACAGGTTCCGCATATGAAATTATTTTTGTCCATGGTATCGGAATTCTGGGCAATGCAGAAATCGAGAAGATCCTGTCTTACCTTTTTCTGGACAAATATATTGTTGTAGAACCTTGCATCGCCGTGAAGTATAGTCATGAAGCCTGCAATCATTGTGGAATGAGGGACATGGTAAGGAGTATATCTGTCCGTTGCAAACTTTTTGCCCAAATTGTCCGCTCCGCTCCCAACAAAGGAGAAAGACCCGTTTATCAGATTGTGCACCAGAGCAATTCCCTGGGTGCTCAGTCTGCAGGCTATATCCGACAGAAGCAGATTGTGGTCGATAATGGTCGGTCCATGGGAGACCTCTACAAAAATATCCTCTCCGAGAGACAGGCTGTCCTCAATGATCGTCCCCTCCGGAGGAACGTTGTCATGAAGGAAGTTCTGGGATACCCTCGTCCCCTGTGCCTCCCAGTCAAGCCATATTCCCCTTGTGCAGTGATCGATATGATTTCTCCTGATAATGGTATCAATTGCCGCGTGCAGCTTGATACCACCTATTTCAGCTCCTGCCAGGTTGTGCTTATTGTTGATGTGATGGATATGATTGTCTTCTATCAGCGAAAAAGCGCCGCCCATGTGTCCCACAATTCCTGTCTGCCCGCAGTCATGAATATCACAGCGCCTTACAATGTGAGAGCCGACATTCTCCCTTGTCCAGCCTTCATTGACAGCCTGACACACGGCATCACGCTGCGTCTGGGTGCCGTCCTTGACCCAGCTGGTGGTCCACTTGTTGTTATTGCCCTTCTGATAATACTTTCCGAGGGTAATGCCGCTGCACTTGGACTCATATATGTGGCAGTCCTCAATAATCCAGCCCTTAGACCAGTTGGGACCAACCATCCCCGGCTGAAATGCTGTGGGTGGTGCCCACTGCGTGGCAGCACATCTGATGGTAAAGCCGCAGAGAGAAATGTAATTGATCCCCGTCTTTTCAGGGAAAAAACAGGCCTTTCTCACTGAGATCTCTATGTTCTCTTCATTAGGATTTCTGTCCTTAAAATTTGCATAGATGATGGTATTGCCGTCCTCCTGGGCTGCATACCATACATACTCGGTAAAATCCGGATCCCAGGACCTCTTGTCCTTCTGCGGATTCATGACAAGTGAGAGGTCAAAGACCTCGTACATGGACTTGCCGTCAATATAGATATCGCCTGTGTGTGGAATCGTATTGGATGACCAGAACCAGTCACCATGGATCTGCTCCGTAAAGGGGTTGTATCCCCCGAAGAAGCTGTTAGGAATTCTTACACGCCAGATGTCTTCAAACCTCTCCCAGCCATCAAGGCGCTCTGCACCCGTGATGATGGCCTCTCCTCTTGACGTGCTGATATACTGGATCCTGCCGGATTCAGTTCCGGAATTAGCCGGTCTTACCCACTCGCGGTATATTCCTGGAGCTACAAATACTATGTCTCCGGCAACTGCCACATTGGCAGCCTCCTGAATGGTCTTAAACGGATGACCAATTGAGCCGTCACCACTTCTAAGTACATTTCCAGATACATAAATCTGCATAAATTCACCCCCTGTTTATTATCCTAAAAAAGCGCCTGTGCCTGCTTTCCAGGGACGGTAGTTACAATTTCCATAACCTGCTTAACACTACCTTTTGACACCTTAATACTAATTATAATACTATTATAAAAAAAGTGTTGTTAAAGGAGTTAACAAAATGGCAAGAATGAAATTTATCTATGCAGCGGCTATACTTTCAGCCTTTGTTCTGGCCGGTCTGCTTATAAGCTTTATCAGCTCCCTGTTCTGACCGGGGTGAGGATCTCATAAGCAGCCCTTGCATTATCATGATCATGTCTGTTATCCAAGAATTTTCTTATTCTGGTAGAGATCTGAGTCAGCTCTGGCAATGAAGGTCTGGATTGGAATCGGGGAGTCGTAGTTGTACTGCGCAATCCCTATTCCGATATTTATATCGTAAGGAGCGCCGTCTGAAGCGGATGCTCTCCTTACGTTATTCCTGATCTGATCTGCAAGCCAGGTAGCTTCTGCTCTGTATGCCATCTGGGCAACTATCACAAACTCGTCCCCGCCATATCTTGATACGAACATCCTGCTCCTCTGCCCCTGACAGGCTTCCTTAATGGCGCCCGCAACTCTTATCAGCGCCCTGTCACCCTCTGAATGGCCATAGGAATCATTGATATTCTTGAGCTTGTCAATGTCAACCATCAGAAGAAACAGACTCATGCCCGCATCCTCGCTCTTTATCTTCTGTATAAGGTACTTGTACATCTGATTTCTGTTGTTGGTCTGTGTCAGCGGATCAATTGAGATCAGATTGTCCAGGGATGTGATATAGACATAATAAACAGCTATTACGGTCCCGTAGCAAAGAAGCGGCAGCCTCCAGTAAACTGCCTGGAGCACTCCGAGGATTATGGGCGCAAAGGGAAACACTCCTATCATGAAATATATCTCCCTGTCCACATACCTTTCCTTGTTCAGAAACCTTCCAAAAGCCTTTACTGACGATGCAAACATGTATCCAAAGGGGACAAGTATAAGAAGAACATAAAACTGACCGTTCACAATCTCATTCTTGTCGTTCACATAGAAGGCAAGACCCGTCCAGTAGGCACTTATACACAGTATTGCGGAAATGACCACAGGGATACCGAGAAGACGCCTGTGCAGCGTGTTGTCCACTAACTTTTCCTTCTGAAAGGTTTCGGACACAATAAACCACCCATAGGCTGCAAAGCTTATGAGAATATAGGTGATGGTATTCGACAAATACAAAAGATTCTTTGAGGCGGCGATTGTCCCGCTGTCCAGAAGCGACCAGAAGATCTCTGCCGCATAATAGAGCATCAGGACAAATATCAGATTTCCCATATATATCATAGAGGCGCGCTTGTTAACGCCATTCATGATCTTAAACAAAATAAGAGAAAGCAGTACCATGCACGCCAGGTGAGCCTGTATAAAATAAACGACGTACCCCAAAACTTCAAGCCTCCAAAATATAAAGTGCAAACCGGGTCTATCTGAAGATTTTCCCGATTTTACGCACCCCCGGCTATTGCCTTCAGCGCTTCAAATTCAGAATCATAGACACCGCCCATATTTCCAAGCTCTTCCCAGGTATACCACTGACCGGAAAGCTGGACTCCGCGTATTGACACATCTGTAGCTATTACCATAAACGGCTTATGGTTAACTACAATATAGCATGTTCTGTTCAGCCCGAAAGGCGTCACAAAAACATGTCCTGTATCTATGAGATGATTAAGTTGATCCAGTGAAAGGTTTTTGGATAATGGAACTGTTCTTATCATTTTTTCCCTTCCTTTAGGAATTATCATCTAAAAAGCCAAGCCAGAAAGTACATCATTAATTATACTATCTGGCTATTTTAGTGTAAATTCGTTTATATTTTTTTTATATTTTGCACCCAGGCAGGTACCGGTCACGAATAAGTGTAAAGACAGACCACGACAGGCCATCTCAAATGAAGATCTGTACGGTCCTGTCCTGATCCGGCCAGGCACAGAATTGTAACCTGTTTGCTGAACAGATTGAAGTCATACTGAGTAATCACGCTCACCAAAAATGCCTGTTCCTACTCTTACGAAGGTGGCGCCCTCTTCTATGGCCACCTCGTAGTCACCGGTCATGCCCATTGAGAGAGTGTCCATTTTTGATGGGAGAATGTTTGTGTCATTAATGCTTCCCATCAACTCTCTAAGACCCTTGAAGTATTGTCTGTTGCTCTCGGGATCGTCGGTGTAGGGCGCTATGGTCATGAGACCTCTGATGTTAAGGTGAGGCAGGGAAGCTATCTCTTTTACGAAGGAAGGAACTTCTTCCGGAGAAAGACCGAATTTCGTGTCCTCATGAGCCATGTTTACCTCTATCAGGACGTCTATGTTCATATCGTGCCTGGAAAACTGTTTCTCAATCTCCTGTGCAAGCTTTATGTTGTCAACTGAATGGATCATGCAGACCTTTCCCGGAAGATACTTTACCTTATTGGCCTGAAGATGTCCTATCATGTGCCAGCTTAGGGGCTCAGTGATCTCCTCGGTCTTTTGCTGTATCTCCTGAACCTTGTTCTCGCCAAAAACCGTAATACCACACTCCATAGCCTGCCTTATATCACTAACCGGCTTAGTCTTACTTACCGCAATAAGAGTAACCCCACTCCTGTCTCTCCCTGCTCTTTCGCATGCAGCCTGTATATTTTTTTCAACTATTTCAAGATTATCGCGTATCATTTTAGGTCTCCTTTTTTGTAGATTTTTTCATGTATCTAGTATATCATAAACCTTAGGAATACAATGTATTGAGAGCGACAAGCAGCCAATAAAATATCTACAATTCAGTTGCAGGGGGAGAAGTTATGAAAGTCAGTGAGATTGCAAACGGTTCAGAGGTAAAAATACATGCTGCCATCTCCGGCCACAGTATTGTTCTTTTGACCGAGGCCATCTTTGGTGTTTCCGCAGGCCTGTTGGTAAAGCCAATGGAATACTTCGGTAAATACATGCAGTTCCTTGAGCCATCGAATATCGAGATAAGAAATAAGAGAGACGGCCGCGTGTACAAGTTCATGTCCACCACTATCACTCCCGTAAAGACAAGGTATGGCAACTTCCATCTCATAAGGAGCTCCTCAAAGCTTGAGCCTGAAAACTCAAGAAAGGCAGAGCGCTTCTATATCGAGAAGCTTGGTCTGTTGTCTGTAAACGGCAACAATATGGATCTTCGTAACTGCATCGTTCATGATATTTCCATGAGGGGTATCTCCATGATACTTGACAGGAATACGATAGCCGCACCCGGAGACCAGATAGATGTCATGTTCAGGTATGGCCCTACACTCCACAACTACGAGGTATCGACCATCGTTGTCAGGAATTTCTCAGTAAAAGAAAAGCCGGCTGTGGGCTGCAGCATCTCCGGGCTTAACGTTGATCTCATAGGGCTCATTGCCTCAAGGAAAAAGGAGGCCAAGCTCAACCTCGACGAGATTCCCGAAACCAACCTCAATCCAAGGATCTCTGAAAAGCAGCAGATACTTGAAGTAAACGAGGATATTGCCAGAGATCTGATACCTGAGAGACCTGCAATGATAACCATAGCCTCAAACCCGCTGGATCCCAGGATTCTTGAACATGTAGACAGAAGGGCGATTGAAAAACAGAAAAAGGATCATAACCTGTCTAAACAGGCCATGCAGATAAAAAATCTGCTGGATCTCAGAAACATCTGAAAATACACCCGTCAGTAAAAAACAAAACCCAAAACCGGGGCATATCCGGTTTTGGGTTTTTATTATTCAGAATCTTATCTGCTTTTCCACCATGCGAACAAATTCAGCATTGTTGCGTGTCTTCGAGAAGAGGTTGATGCACTGGTCTACCGCATCATCAGCCTTCATGCCATTGAAGCCCTTTCTCAGGCTGTTGATGGCAGACAGCTCTTCAGCGGTGAGAAGAAGATCTTCCCTTCTGGTGCTGGACTTGGGAATGTTGATGGCAGGGAATATTCTCTTTTCCTGGAGCTTCCTGTCAAGAACCATCTCCATATTTCCTGTTCCCTTGAATTCCTCATAGATGACGTCATCCATCTTGGAGCCTGTCTCTATCAGAGCTGTCGCAAGTATTGTCAGACTTCCGCCCTCACGCATGTTTCTTGCTGCGCCGAAAAATCTCTTTGGCATGTGAAGAGCTGCGGGATCAAGACCACCTGAAAGTGTTCTGCCTGACGGCGGTACAACAATGTTGTATGCCCTGGTAAGCCTTGTGATGGAGTCAAGAAGGATTACTACGTCCTTGCCGTGCTCAACAAGTCTCTTGGCACGCTCCATAACCATCTCTGCCACCCTCTTGTGATGCTCCGGGAGCTCATCAAAGGTTGAGTAGATGACCTCAGCATTTGGTCCCTCAATGGATTCCTTGATATCTGTAACCTCCTCAGGTCTCTCATCGATCAGAAGGATAATGAGATGAATATCTGAGCTGTTCTTTAATACTGACTTGGCAACTTCCTTCAGGAGCGTAGTCTTACCTGCCTTTGGAGGTGATACGATCATTCCTTTCTGCCCCTTACCGATAGGGCTTATTACGTCCATGATCCTCATTGCTACAGAGCATCCCGGCTGCTCAAGCTTTATCCTGGAATTTGGAAAAATAGGTGTCATCTTCTCAAAATCCCATCTGCCCATGGCTATCTCAGGCTTATATCCGTTCACGGAGGAAAGCACCGAAAGAGCTGCAAACTTATCAGTTTCCTTCTTGGCTCTGCATATTCCCTTCAAAATATCACCGGTCTTAAGATTAAATCTTCTTATGAGGCTCGGTGCCACATAGACGTCATTTTCACCAGGAAGATAGTTCTCACATCTGATAAAGCCGTAACCATCCTGCATTACCTCAAGTATTCCGTCAGCAGCATCACCATCGGCCGCTTCAATCTCCTGATCGGCTATGGACATTGCTGCTTCCTTCTTATCAGCGGTAGCGGATTTTTTGTCTGAATCCTGTGCCTTTGACCTGTCATCTTCAGAAGCCGGCTCCTGAGCGCTCTTCTTTTCTGCATTGCCGTTTGTAACTACAATCTTCTTTTTCCTTACAGTGCTCCTGGCATCCTTTTCTGTCTTCTCGACCTTGGCTGTCTGTTTCTTTTCAGGCTCTGCGGCAGTTTCTTCCTCTTCCGTATCCTCAGCTCTCTCCTTTTCATCGAGATCGCACATAAGATCAATTATCTCTGATTTCTTGAGCCCTGAAGCTCCCTTAATTCCCCTCTTCTTCGCAATATCGCGAAGATCACTCAGCTTAAGTGTTTCGTATTTTTCTCTCAAATGTTACTCCATTTCTGCGCTTTTAACGCGCTATTATAAATATTTCAAAATGTTCTGTATCCTTATAACTATCTGTTATCATAATTGGGAGTTATAAACGACTGCATATCAAATGCGCTGTTTAAAGAACAATTAAATGATTTCTTCAGATAAGTTACACCATTTTCAAGAAAAAATCAACCTCTTTTTTTAAAAAAGCAGTGACCTAAAAGACCACTGCTTTTTGCTTAATTGAAATCGCCTATCAGTATTCTGGCAAGCTCTGAGTTTTTGTCCAGGACGATGGTTTTGTCTCCTACCAGGGAGGCTTTAAGGGCATCGAGACCTCTTATATAGTTATAGAAATCAGCCTTTTCCTCTGTATCATAGGCCTGTGAAAGAGTTGCCATGTAAGCTGACTCTCCCTCTGCCTCAAGGACTGCTGCCTTTTTCTGGGCCTGCGCCTTTAAGATGGCTACCTGCTTGTCCGTACCGTTGTGGATCTTTTGGGCTTCCGCATCTCCCTCGGCTTTGTAAGAGGCTGCTATGTTGTTTCGCTCTGAGATCATTCTCTCATATACAGCCTGCTTGTTGTCGTCAGGAAGGTCAAGAGCCTTTATCTGAGCCTGGACTATTGTAATCCCATACCCCGACATATCAGAATCCGACTCTCTGGTAATAAGGCTTGTCAGGTGCTCTCCCCTTGCCTCAATAACTTCATCCTGAGTCATTGATGAGATCGCATTCTTGGTGGCATTGTATACAGATGCCTCAATTCTCTCTTCAGCCCTTGCACTAAGCGCATTTAAGGTCTGAACATACTTAAGAGGGTCCGATACCTTCCACAGAACGTAGGTGTCGGTGATCATGGACTTCTTGTCCTTGGTGATTACATCTGACTGTGGTATATCAAAGATGATCGTCTTGGCACTGATGGACTGGGTGTCGTCAATAAGTGGCATCTTAAAGTGCATTCCGGGCTCTGTTGCTATGTTTATTATCTTACCAAAACGTCTTACCGTGACATATTCATTCAGATGAACCACATATAACCCTGAGCCGAGTACTCCGATCAAAACAATCGCAAGAACTAATATGATGATACTCTTTATGTTTACTTTTTTCTTTTCTTCCATATCGCACCTCCGGAATCAGTTAAATTCGCCTAATGGTAAAAGCTGCTGTGTATTGCCATCCGTAATTATGACCTTGAGTTCGGGAAGTACATCCTCCATAGTCTCATAGAAAAGTCGCTTTTTAGTGATATATGGCTGAAGCCTGTACTGCTCATACATCTCGTTAAAACGGGCCACCTGTCCCTCAGCCTCTGCTATTCTCGCTTCCTTGGCGGCCTCGGCATCCTGAACTATCTTGTCGGCTGTTGCCTCAGCCTTTGGCAGCTCCTCACTCTGATATTTTTTGGCATTATTGACAGCTGTTTCTTTTCCCTGCTTGGCTGTCTCAACTGACTTAAAGGCCTGAACAATCTCCTGTGTCGGTGGCTCTGCATCCTGAACTGAGATATTGACTACTGAAAGCCCTATGTTCTTGTCTGTGAGCTCCTTCTGCAAAGTCTCTTTGACTTCGGCCTGTATCTGTCCCTTGGCTGTTGTGATAACATCATCAACCGGATAGTTGACAACTGTGTTCCTGATGCAGGCAAGAGCCATATTCTTCATGATAACATCAGGCTGGGTTGAGTTGTAATATGCAGCCACAGGATCACTCACCTTGTACTCGAGATAAAAGTCAATGTCAACGAAATTGAAATCAGAAGTTATCATAACTCCCTCATCGTCAACTGTAATATTCTGACCATCCTTAATGGTATAACCGATTCCTATGCCGTGGGTGGTCATGTCAATAAGATGCACACTCTGAACAAATGGTATCTTAAAATACAGACCTGCCGTGTCCACCCGCACTACCTTTCCGAACATGGTCAGAATTGCCTGCTCCTGCTCTTTTACAGAGTAATAGCCATTGTTTATAAACAGAAGCGCCAGCACAATTATTATGCCAACAATGACCATTTTGATACTGATAAACGATTTTGGTTTGTTTTTTAACATACTTTCTCCTCCTTAAAATAATAAATGCCGGCACACTTAACATACGTATGCCGGCATCAATATCATCTTGCTCATCAGTACATCCATCTGCAGGGATCACCTGTTGAATATCCTTGCAATTGTGTAAAGAACTGAGTAAATATTGTCATAAAACTCAAAAAGCACATGCGCCATCAGAGAAATATAGATATTCTTAGTGGCCAGATATGCTATAGTCACAGGAAGTGCCATAAGCATCCACTCTGCTATCCCCAAAGCCCCGTGAGCTCTTGAAAGAGCACATAAAAGAAGGCTCAAAACTACTGATATGATGACTTTTTTCCTGCTCCCAAACTTTATGATTGCCTTTCTGAAGAACAGTTCCTCTGCTACCGGCTTAAGCACAATCATCATTAGTGCATACATAAGCGTCGGCAAAAGTTCATTGTGATAAATTATCTGAACTGTACCATCCCGCGTCCCCATAAAAAACTGCGGCAGGATCATCACCTTGATATAATTCGCAACGTACAGTCCGATAAAGGTCAGCACCACAGGTATCCAGAAGATGACTACTCTCTTAAGGTTCTTGTATAATTTTCTGAACGAAAACTGCTTGTAAAAAAAGTAAAAGTAATAAAGAAGTCCGAGGTAAAACACAAAAAAGAGATACAGTGTCTGCCTGGGCAAAAATATTGTTGCCAAAATAAAAAGCAGTTCCCACAACAAAGGTATATATAAAGGATTCAAAGCCGTCTCCTCTTTCTCATGCGATTAAACTCCACTTATTATATATTCGCAGCGAAAGCAGGTCAATCTTTATTTAAAGCTTTTTCAATCGTTTAAGTACTTATCTGCAAATTCATTCATCGTAATCGGCCTGGAGTAACAATATCCCTGTAGGTAATCGCAGCCGATGTGCTTCATGGCATTGGCCATCTTCTCATCCTCAATCCCCTCTGCCGTCACCTCAAACCCCATCTGCTTAAAGGCCTTTATCATCGTAGGCAGTATCTCATCCGGTTCCTTGTAATAATCCCAGACCACGCTCATGTCAATCTTGACATTGGCAAAAGGGCACTTCTTTAATCTGTTAAGATTCGAATACCCTGTTCCATAGTCGTCAAGAGCAAACTTGAAGCCTTTGTCTGTCATTCTTGTCATCTGCTTTTGCAGAAAGGTATCATCTATCATGGAAGCCTCAGTTATCTCAAGGTGAACCATCCCGGGGTCTACCCCGTACTTCTCAATAATCTCAGAAAATCTGTCTGCAAGGTCAGACCTCAGAAACTGTATCGGCGACAGATTGACGTTTATCCACTCAAGGCCTTTTCCCGGCAGAGAATGCTCCTTAATGAAGCTGCAGGTCTTTTCAAACACCTGCTCTCCAAGCTCGTTTATACGTCCGTTTCTCTCTGCAATATCGATAAACGCGCCCGGAGGAACAATACTTCCGCCGCTGTCACATAGTCTCGAAAGCGCCTCTGCCCCGACGACCCTGCCGGTTCTGGTACTTACAAGCGGCTGAAGGAATACCTGTACCTCATTATTCTCAATGCCGTGATCGATGAGCCTCTTGATCTCGGTTTCCTTGATAGTTCTCTCAAAGGATTTTTTATCAATATACACGGTTTCATGATTACTCTCAGAATCAGCTTCATCCATACCATTTATCAACACCGTGAAAACTGTATCGGCAGAAACTACTGCCTCTCCGATATTCATGATGACATAACCGGCAGACAGGTAGAGGTCGGCACTCTCAGACTTCCAGGTACTTCTGAAGCGCTCCTTCAGTTTATCAACAACCCTGTCCGGGTCATAATCCACAGGGCATATCACCATGAACCTGCCTCTTCTGTGATAGAAAATATTGCAGTCAGGGAACGAAGTGGCAATAAATCTGGTAATCATAGTGAGCCCCTCGTCCATCTGCTTGCCGCCGTAAACATCCCGAAGCTCGTTATAGTTGTGGATAACAATGCCAATCACGGAGCCCTGGAATTTACCGTTATTCTCTTCTATGAAATCACTGAAGGCCGAGCTGTTGAATATATTTCCCCTTCGCTCAAGATAGAATTCGGGGTTCTCAAATATGAGATACACAACCAGAATTGCCATGATGCAGAATGTATCCATAAGCAGTATCTTTGGAAACATATACCTTATCAGGATTCCTGCCATGAGTATCATGATGTAAAGAAGAAGTCCATATCTCTCACGCTTTCTGCGGAGCTTTCCACCATACAGTACCCAGCATATCAGGCTTACGGTTAGGTAAAACCAGTAAATTATGTAAAGCAGATTGTACCAGGGGCCTGAGTGATAACCCTTTTCATCAATTGAATAAATAAATCCGAACTTCAGACTCAATATGCTCATCAGGATTCCGAACAGCATCGGCAGGTAGACTACCTGATAATACCTGCTCTTTCGGTATTTAAAGACACGCAGGACACTGGTTGCGTAAAACATAAGGGAACCGGCCCGCATGAAGAAGGCTACGAAGTATACACAATTAAGAAGATTTACAACAAAAAGTGGCAGTGAGGTGTAATTAATATCTGCCCAGGTCGACAGAATATCCGCAATAATTACACAGCTCTCTACCACAAGAATGTACAGGAATGCCCTGTTCATGCTTATTCGAAGCCTTGGGAGTGAAAAATAGACCAAAAGCAACAGCCCCAGTATCAACAGACTGGGGATTGCAAAACTAAAATTCCACATAAACACCTCACCCTTTTTTCGCACTTTACTTAATTAAATTGTACATAAAGAAGTGCAAGGGGGCAATCGAATTTGTATAAATGTTTTATAAATTTGTTACAATTCAGGAATTTAATTTCTCCCATCTGTCATACAGCTCTGACAGTTTTGCTGCAATATCGTTCTGTTCATCGGTCAGTTTGCGCAGTCTGGAGAGGTCGCGGCCAACCTCGGGATCTGAGAGTGCAGCTGTTATTTCTTCGTCTCTCTTTTCAAGCACCGCAATCTCATCCTCGCATTTTTTAATGGCTACCTCAAGCTTTCTTTTTTCAGCCTGGGCCTGTTTCTGAGCTTTCCAGTCCTGTGAGCCTCCGGATTTTTTATCGTCTGAAACAGCTTCATCTGCGGAATCCGGGCTCATGCCTGCATACTTGTAGCTGCCATCTGACATGATTCCGGCCTGTGCATTTGAACCCGGGACTGAACCGCTGCCAAAGAGTCTGGACATCCTCTCATCCACGTGCTCTATATAATAATCGTAGTTGCCAATGTAGTTTATCAGACTGCCATGGTTGAGATCCAGGATCCTTGTTGCCGTTTTGTTTATGAAGTATCTGTCGTGGCTAACATAGAGGACAGTCCCTTCATATCCGGAAATGGCTGCTTCCAGAATTTCCTTGCTGGTGATGTCCAGATGGTTGGTCGGCTCATCAAGGATCAGGAAATTTGCGTCAGAGAGCATAAGCTTTGCAAGGCTTACTCTTCCCTTCTCTCCTCCCGACAGATCACCTATTCTCTTAAAGACATCATCTCCCGTAAAAAGAAATGCTGCCAGGGTATTTCTTATCTCTGTGTTGTTGAGGGTAGGATATGCGTCGGATATCTCCTGGAACAGCGTCTTCTCATCATGCAGAACATGGTGCTCCTGGTCGTAGTATCCAACCTGAACCTTAGTCCCGAAGGTTATTCTGCCCTCATCCATATCCTCTGCCCTGTTCAGGATCTTCAGAATTGTGGTCTTGCCTGTGCCGTTGTCTCCAATTATCGCAACATGCTCTCCCTTTTTTATCTCGAAATCAAGACCTGAAAAGAGCTTCTCGTTGCCAAAACTCTTTGAAAGTCCCTCTACAGTAAGGACATCTGTACCGCTCTCACAGCTGGGCTTTAAGGTGATCCTCATACTGTCATTTACATCTGCGGGCTTGTCAAGCACCTCGATCTTGTCCAGCATCTTTTCCCTGCTCTCGGCCCTCTTTATTGATTTCTCCCTGTTGAAGGACTTGAGCTTTGCTATAACCTCTTCCTGGTGCTTAATCTCTGCCTGCTGCCTGACGTAGGCATTCCACTCTATAGCTCGCTTCTGCTCCTTCTTGACAGCATAATCACTGTAATTGCCTGCAAAGGAGGACACCCTGCAGTTCTCTACCTCAATTACCTTGTCTGCAATCTTATCGAGAAAATATCTGTCGTGGGAGACAATGAGCACAGCTCCCCTGTATCCGCGCAGATAGTTTTCAAGCCAGCGTATTGAATTCATGTCGAGGTGGTTGGTGGGCTCGTCCAGTATGATCAGATCGGGATTCTGCAGCAGAAGCTTTCCAAGAGCTACTCTTGTCTTCTGCCCGCCCGAGAGATTTTTTATGCTCTTTGACAGCTCCTCATCAAGAAAGCCAAGCCCCCTGGCAACGCCAAGTATCTCACTCTTCCAGGAAAAGCCTTCCCTCCTCTTGAACTCCTCGTTCATCAGAGTGTATCTGTCGAGAAGCTTTGTCAGCTCATCCCCCTGAAGATGCTTCATGTCCTCCTCGGCACTTCTTATATTCTCCTCAAGCTCTATGACATCGCTCTTTACCTTGCGAAGCTCTTCATAAATTGAGTTTTCCGTGTCGATGTTCTGATTCTGGGCAAGATAGCCAAAGGTGATATCCCTGGCAAAGGTCACCTCACCATCATCCGGTGTCAGTTCTCCGATTATGAGCCTTATCAGGGTCGTCTTCCCCGCGCCGTTTATGCCAACTATGGCAGCCTTCTCATTCTTTTCCATATGAAAAGAGGCATCCCGTAGGATGTCCTTTCCATCAAAACTCTTATTTAAACCATGTACTGAAAGTATCATTGCTCAAACTCTCTTAATCCTTAAAGATGATTTTCAGGCCTCAAGCTCTTTTCCTGTGAGGAGCCTGTAGGCTTCAAGATATTTGTCTATAGTCCTGTCAATTACATCCTGCGGGAGATTGTAGTCGCACTCAGGATTTGCCTTCAGATAATCCCTGACAAACTGCTTGTCAAAGGAGGGCTGACCATGTCCCGGCTCATACCCCTCTACAGGCCAGAATCTTGATGAATCGGGAGTGAGCATCTCATCTCCGATTACAACACGGCCATTTTCATCAATTCCAAACTCAAACTTTGTATCAGCGATTATAATGCCCTTTGTCAGTGCGTAATCAGCACACTTTTTGTAAAGAGCTATGGTGAGATCCCTTATTTGCTCAGCATATTCTCTTCCGTGGCCCGGGAACTCTTTTTCAAGAACCTCTACGCTCCTGTCAAAGTCAATGTTCTCATCATGGTCACCTATCTCAGCCTTGGTACTTGGTGTGTAGATGGGTTCAGGTAATTTGTCGCACTCCTTAAGTCCCTCGGGAAGCTTTATTCCGCATACAGTTCCGTTCTCCAGATAGCTCTTCCAGCCACTTCCCGTTATGTATCCGCGAACTATGCACTCCACGGGGATCATGGTAAGCTTTTTGCAGAGCATACTGTTTCCTGTAAACTCCGGCTTTCTGAAAAACTCTGGCATATCAGCCGTATCAACACTTATCATGTGATTGCCTGTGATGTCTTTTGTGAAGTCAAACCAGAATCTGGACATCTGGGTAAGAACTGTCCCCTTCTTTGTTACCTTGTTCTTCAGGATAACGTCAAATGCTGATATCCTGTCTGTCGCTACCATGATAAGATTCTCACCTGTATCATAGATCTCACGAACCTTTCCTGACTTTACCGGGCTAAACTCTGTCATTGCTTCTCCTCCTCTGTAAACTAATATCCGACTTGATCCGTTCGCATGCGGATACTTTAGCGCAAAAAGTTTCTTTCCGACTGTATCCGCTCTTTATCGATAATTTTTTATACCTTTTCACCTTCTGAAGCTTTTCTTCTCATATACTGCCATTTGCGTAAACTCTTTTCTGTTATCAGTCTTCCTCTTCGTCAAAAGCAGTATTGTAAACGGTACGCTTACGTGCCATTTCATCATTTTCAAGGTACTCATCATATGTGGTTCTCTTATCCACAAGTGTTCCGTCGGGAAGGATCTCCATGATCCTGTTGGCAGTTGTCTGTACGACCTGGTGGTCACGGCAGGCAAAGAGCTCAACTCCCGGGAACTTGATCATTCCGTCATTGAGTGCTGAGATGGACTCCATATCAAGGTGGTTTGTAGGCCCGTCAAAGATGAGGCAGTTTGCCCCGCTTATCATCATCTTCGAAAGAAGGCATCTCAACTTCGCACCGCCGGACAGAACCTTACCCTTCTTGATACCGTCCTCACCGACAAAGAGCATTCTGCCAAGGAAGCCTCTTACATAGGTGGCGTCCTTGATCTCGGAATATCCTGTGAGCCACTCGGTTATGTTGTAGTCATTGTCAAATTCCCTGGTATTATCCTTGGGGAAATAAGCCTGTGAAGTAGTAACACCCCACTTATAGGTTCCCTCGTCTGGCTCAAGCTCTCCCATGAGTATCTGGAAAAGAGTGGTCTTAGCCAGCTCATTTCCACCCACAAAGGCAATCTTATCATCATGCTGGACCACAAAGGATATATTGTCCAGAACCTTCTCACCATTAATGGTCTTGGATATTCCTTCCACAGTGAGAACCTCATTTCCGATCTCTCTGTTGGGTCTGAAATCAATGTATGGATATTTCCTGCTTGAAGGCTTGATGGTATCAAGCTCAATCTTTTCCAGTGCACGCTTTCTTGAAGTAGCCTGCTTGGACTTGGAGGCATTTGCAGAGAAACGGGCAATGAACTCCTTCAGTTCCTTGATCTGCTCCTCCTTCTTCTTGTTGGCTTCCTTCATCTGACGTATCATCAGCTGTGACGACTCATACCAGAAGTCGTAGTTACCTGCATAGAGCTGGATCTTTCCGTAGTCTATGTCAGCTATATAGGTACATACCTTATTTAAGAAATAACGGTCATGGGAAACAACAATAACAGTATTGTCAAAGTTAATAAGAAACTCCTCAAGCCATGCAATCGCATCCAGATCCAGATGGTTTGTCGGCTCGTCCAGAAGCAAAATGTCAGGGTTTCCAAAAAGAGCTCTTGCCAGAAGAACCTTGACCTTCTGTGCACCATCCAGCTCCTTCATCAGCTTCCTGTGATGCTCAGTCTCAATTCCAAGACCGTTTAAGAGACTCTCTGCATCAGATTCAGCCTCCCATCCATTCATCTCTGCAAATTCTGTCTCAAGCTCACTGACACGTATACCATCCTCGTCAGTGAAGTCCTCCTTTGCATAGATTGCGTCCTTTTCCTTCATCACCTCAAACAGACGGGCATTTCCGGCGATGACCGTATCAAGAACGACATCCTCATCGTACTTGAAATGGTCCTGTTCAAGGAACGAAAGACGCTCTCCCGGAGTAATGGCTACATCACCGTTCGTAGTCTCAATCTGTCCTGACAGGATCTTCAAAAAAGTGGATTTTCCGGCACCATTGGCACCAATAATACCATAGCAGTTCCCCTCGGTGAACTTAATGTTTACATCCTCAAAAAGGGCCTTCTTCCCCACCCTTAATGTTACGTTGTTGGCACTTATCATTATTGTTCCTTCCTGTAATCCGCCAGACCATAACGCGCAGGCCTTACTGAATCCTCACAAACCCTAATTCTTTCCTGCTTACTGTCCGGCTATATAACTAATAATCACAATAGTTTTATATTATATAGTGTTATTAGAGCAAAGTCAAAGCTTCATTATTCAACTGTTTATAAGACTGCCGATACGCAGTTGTAACGTCCCCGCTCACCTTACCCCAAACTCATCAGTGTCTTTACTATGAACGCCACACCCCAGGCGATGATGCACTGCCAGCAGACTACCCAGAGGGCCCATTTTGCGCCGAGTTCACGCTTTATGGAGGCCACAGCTGCTACGCAGGGTGTGTAGAGGAGACTGAAGGTGAGCATGGTGGCGGCTGCTGCCGTTGTGAGTGCAGCTGATACATTCCCGTCAAAGAGGATATCCATGATGGAAACAACGCTCTCTTTTGCTATGAAGCCGCTGATGAGCGAGGTACATATGCGCCAGTCGCCAAGGCCAAGCGGTGCAAACACAGGAACAATGCAGCCTGCTATCGCTGCCATTATGCTACTGCTGCTGTCAGTAGTAAGATTAAAGTGCAGGTCAAAGTTACTTAGGAACCATACAGCTATCGTTGCGATAAAGATAATTGAGAAAGCCTTCTGTATGAAATCCTTGGACTTCTGCCACAGGAGCTGTAACACACTTTTAGGACTTGGAAGCCTGTAGTTTGGAAGCTCCATCACAAAGGGAACGGGTTCTCCCTTGAACATGGTCTTCTTGGAAACCAGGGCCACGATTACTCCGACAAATATACCAAGGCAGTACATCCCGGTGATGATAAGGCCGCCCTGTCCCGGGAAAAAGGCGTTTACGAAATATGCGTAAATTGGGAGCTTTGCTGTGCAGCTCATAAAGGGAGTGAGGATTATCGTCATCTTTCTGTCCCTGTCGCTGGGAAGCGTCCTGGTTGACATAACCGCAGGAACCGTGCAGCCAAAGCCGATCAGGAGGGGAACAATACTCCTTCCAGAGAGGCCGATCTTCCTCAGTATCTTGTCCATCACAAAGGCAACCCTTGCAATATAGCCGCTGTCCTCCATAAGAGACAGAAAGAAGAACAGGGTGACAATTATCGGAAGAAAGCTTAAGACTCCTCCTATTCCCTCAAAGATTCCGTCTATAATAAGGTCTCTTAGCACCTCATTGATACCGTTTGAGACAAGTATGCCATCAAGCGCATCTGCCAGGTTCCCTATGGCTCCTTCAAGGATATCCTGAAGGAATGGTCCAATGAGGTTAAAGGTCAGAAAGAACACCGTAAACATGATGGCGATGAAAACAGGTATTGCAGTAAACTTTCCTGTAAGTATCCTGTCTATCCTGTTGCTCCTCTTTGTCTGGATACTCTCCTTGGGCTTTTTGACACATCTCCTGCTTACCTTCCTTATATAGGCAAAACGCATGTCCGCTATGGCAGCGCTCCTGTCAAGGCCGCTCTCCTTCTCCATCTGCGAGACCATGTGCTCAATGGCATCCCTTTCATTTTCATCCAGCTCAAGCTGCTCAATGATGAGGCTGTCATTCTCGACAACCTTGCTTGCTGCAAAGCGTAAGGGGAGACCTGCCTTTTCGGCGTGGTCCTCTATCATGTGCATGACAGCATGGAGACACTGGTGTACTGCAGGGTTGTCCTCTTTGGAACAGAAGTCCTGCTTCAGAGGCTTCTCCTGATATCTGGCAATATGTATTGCATGTGAGATCAGCTCATCGACTCCCTGGTTCTTGGCAGCGGCAATGGGAACAACGGGTGTTCCGAGCATCTCCTCCATGGCATTGATATCCACCGCTCCGTCATTTCCGGTGAGCTCATCCATCATGTTCAGGGCAACCACCATGGGAATATCCATCTCAAGCAGCTGCATTGTAAGATAAAGATTTCTCTCAATATTTGTTGCATCTGCGATGTTGATTATCGCAGTCGGCTTCTCATTCAGGACATGATTTCTTGATACTATCTCCTCATTTGTGTATGGCGACATGGAGTAAATTCCGGGAAGATCGGTAACCATGGTGTTCCTGTGTCCGCGTATCTCTCCGTCCTTTCTGTCCACTGTCACGCCGGGGAAGTTTCCCACATGCTGCTTTGAGCCGGTCAGCTGATTAAAAAGAGTTGTCTTTCCGCTGTTCTGATTGCCCACCAGCGCAAAGGTCAAAAGAGTATCCTCCGGCAATGGATTTTCGTTGTCCTTGTCGTGGAATATTCCTGTCTCACCAAAGCCCGGATGCTTTGTCGTAAGCTTAAACTCCTTGTTCTCATTCCTTACAACATCCGGTATCCTGGTAACCTCGATCTGCTCCGCCTCTGACAGACGAAGGGTCAGTCTGTAGCCATGGATTTCTATCTCCATCGGGTCTCCCAGAGGTGCCAGCTTTATAGCTCTGATCCTTGCTCCCGGTATAACTCCCATATCCAAAAAATGTTGGCGAAGAGCTCCTTCTCCGCCAACTGCTGTTATCCTCGCATATGAACCTATCTCAAGTTCTTTTAAAGTCACGTCCGTTTGCTCCTCTTAAATGATATTTTGTAACTATTCAGAGCCAGGCAGAAACATTTAAAATGCAAATATCGAGGTACTAGAATAAATGCCTGCTGCCTCGTGATAAAAAGTCATAGAACTCTTACGAAATAAACCTCAGTTCCTTAAAGTGCTTTTTTGATTGCATCAAGAAGATCGTCAAACTCCTCAAAGGCCTTCAGATCAGGGTAGTCCTGTTTTATCTTCTCTGTTGTCCTGAAAAGAAATCCTGCCTTACCCGCCTGTATCATGGCAAGGTCATTGTAGCTGTCACCGCTTGCTATCGTCTCATAGCCGATGGACTGAAGTGCCTTTACTGTGGTGAGCTTGGAGTTTTCAATTCTCATCTTAAAGCCGGTGATTTCCCCGGATTCTGCAACCTCAAGGCTGTTGCAGAATATGGTTGGCCACCCAAGCTTTTTCATGAGCGGCGTCGCAAACTGAGTAAAGGTATCGCTTAAGATTATCACCTGTGTCAGTGACCTGAGCTCATCCAGAAACTCCTTTGCTCCGGGAAGCGGATCGATCCTTGCAATTGTTTCCTGTATCTGCTTAAGTCCAAGACCATGCTCCCTAAGAATGTCAAGCCTGAAGTTCATGAGCTTGTTGTAATCGGGTTCATCCCTTGTTGTCCTCTTAAGCTCCGGAATCCCGCTTGCTTCGGAAAAAGCGATCCATATCTCAGGTACCAGTACCCCCTCTAAATCCAGACATACAATATTCATATTTTCTCCTCCTCGTATTTGGTCCAACCGGACTGTCCAGTTAAACAGTTTAACACAATATTTATAACGCTCCCAGTATAAATTCTGCAAGACCGTCGTGATCATTGTCCAGCTGCGTCACAACATCCGCCCTTGACTTGACAAAGTCTGTGGCGTTTGCCATGGCTATGCCACAGCCTGCTGCCTCTATCATGGATACATCGTTCTGCTCATCGCCCGCAGCATATGTATCCTTTAAATCAACTCCGAGAATATCCGCCAGCCTTTTCACAGCACTTCCCTTTCCCGCCTCTGAAGGGAATATCTCAAGATAATACGGGTTTGAGTAAAGAAGCGTGATCTTATCTCCCACCAACTCCTGAAGCGCCTCTCTGAATCTCTCCTGCTTTTCATGGTCGTGAAGTTCAATCGAGATCATTTTTGACGGCGGCTCTGTGACATATTTAAGCACATCACCGGTCACAATGTACGGAGTCTTTATCACTCTTCTGTAGTATTTGATGCACTCGTTGTCATGCCTCGTAACTATGTGGTCAGCGTTGTAGGTGTGACAGTGAACATCCATGGAGTCTGCCAGATCCATTATCTTTGGCACAAGCTCAAGTGGGACTCCTGTTCTGTAGACATATTTATCCTCATCCACGCTGTAAATCTCAGTTCCGTTTGAACCACACAAAAAACTCCCCTTAAAGGAAAGCGAAAGTCCGTCATAGACCGCGCGTGCACTGTCCATCTGTCTTCCTGTATTGATACAGAAATAATTTCCCGCATCCGTAAAGGTGCGCAGTGCCTCCATGGTTTTTGACGTTATTCTCTTTTCGCTGTTAAGGAGAGTCCCATCAAGATCAAAGAAAAAAATCTTCCTGCTCATGTCATGCCTCGACAATGAGGTATCTTCCGTCACCGATGTCAAAGACCTCATCGGCGTCAAGCACATTTCCGCCCTCGGTATCAACACCTGCTTCCTCGAAGTATTCCTCCACTTCTTCTACGCCGTCAACTACTACAGCCATGCAATCCTCGAGAAAGGCTTCAGCCTCCTCCTCATTTTCTGCCACGTCCTCAGGAAACAGCTGCCCCTGATTCTCCAAAAAACACTTTAGAACTGCTTCATCATACTCGTGCATAAAAAACCTCCGTAAAGCTCATATCAGAGCATTATTTTTTAATTCCTTATAAAGCCTCGCCACGGGAAGCCCTACCACATTGTAGTAATCACCATCGATTTTCTCGATGAACTTTGCAAAGACCCCCTGTATACCGTAGGCTCCGGCCTTGTCGTCTGATTCACCGGTATTGACATATTCGCAGATCTCCTCATCGGTCATCACAGAAACCTTAACATCTGTACATTCGCTGAAGGTAAAGCTCTTAGCAGAGCCCTCTTCCATGTAAAAGACCGTGATTCCTGTGTACACGCTGTGGACTTTCCCCTGAAAGCTCTTAATCATTTCAAAGGCATCTTTTCTGTCCTTTGGCTTTCCGAGCACTTTATGGTTATATGATACAATGGTGTCTGCTCCTATTACAACAAGTCTGTCCGAACTATCCATTAAAATTCTGTTAAATATTTCAGAAGCTTTTTGAAAAGAGAGGTCCGTTACGATCTCTGAAGGGACCTGTTTACCTGATTCCTCCTCAGAAACAGCGGGGATTATCTCAAACTCTCCGATCACCTTGGACAAAAGCTCCTTCCTCCTTGGTGATCCCGATGCTAGTACATATCTCATTTTTCCACCTGACATATGATGCAGCAGTCAAAAGCCGATCTTACGGTGCTTTTCTTTTGAAGAAAGCAGAAGGTTTCCAAGCCATACTATCCTTTTGCCTGCTGCATCAGCATATTTTTTAATAATCAGAGCCGGGTATATCGGCTTTTGGGCTTACCTCAGGAACAAAAACCCTGCTGGAGCCGGGGCTGACACTCTTTACGGTCTCATAGGCACGCTCGCCGAAGAGCTTCTGGGAATTGACTCTCTCTCCCTCTTCGCCCGCATCTGTTTTTTCCTTGACGTAGATTCCCTTTTTATTCATGACATGAGCCTTTACGTTGTCCTTAAGCTCAGTGTCCAGTATCTCCCAGAGCTTTTTCCTGAGCTCCTCGTTTTCAACAGGGAAAAGAATCTCAACCCTGCGCTCAAGATTCCTTGGCATCCAGTCCGCGCTGCTGCAGTAGTACTCCGGAATACCTCCGTTCTCAAAGTAGAATATCCTGCTATGCTCAAGGAAATTGCCGACTATCGACCTTACGGTTATATTTTTGCTGATGCCGTCTACTCCGGCTCTCAGGCAGCAGATTCCGCGGACAATAAGGTCTATCTTAACACCTGCACAGCTTGCCCTGTAGAGCTGCGCTATTACATCCTTGTGACAGATAGCATTCATCTTGGCAATTATCCTGGCCGGCTCCCCGGCAAGGGCATGCTCTTCCTCTCGCTTAACGAGGTCGATTATCCTGTCCTTGAGCCACAGAGGTGCAACCGCAAGCTTGTTCCAGCCCATGGGCTCAGAGTAACCCGACAGCATGTTAAATACCGCCGTGGCGTCCTCTCCAAAGGCAGGGTCGCAGGTAAAGAGACCAACGTCTGTGTACAGCTTTGCTGTGGAATCGTTGTAGTTTCCGGTTCCGAGATGTACGTATCTCTTGATGCCATCCTCCTGTCTCCTCACGACAAGAGTTATCTTGCAGTGGGTCTTAAGACCCACA
>JAILJR010000234.1 GCA_024694565.1 Butyrivibrio sp.
ACGTAAAGAACACCGGCAGGTGCAGGGAACTACTGATCCCGGGATGTGAAGTATGGCTGACCGCTCCGGGGACACCGGACAGAAAGACAAAGTATGATCTGGTGGCTGTCCGGAAGGACACAGGGATCCTCTTTAATATAGCAGCCAGGCACCAAACAAGGTGGTGAAAGAATGGCTGGAAACCCGGGACTACGACCGTGTTATACCGGAATATACATATGGCGACTCGCGCATAGACTTCTATATGGAACGCGGTGAGGAGAAGTTCCTCATGGAGGTCAAGGGCTGCACGCTGGAGATTGACGGGATTGGATACTTTCCCGATGCCCCGACAGAGCGTGGCATAAAGCATATCCGAGAGCTGATAAAGGCAAAGAAAGCGGGATATCATGCGATCCTTGCCTTTGTGATACAGATGGATGGCGTGACGGAGGTTCAACCGAATATCGGCACGCATCCGGAATTCGGAGAGGCTATGGATGAAGCGAAAAAGGCAGGGGTTGAGGTATGGTTTCTGGCTTGCCATGTGGAGCCGGATACATTGAAGATAACAGATAAAAATGCTTTTTGAAGACAGGGGCATTATAATCTGATCTTACGTGAAGAAGAGCGTGAGATGGTTCCATATTGTGAGGAAGAGAATATCGTGCTTACTTCATACAGTGCATTAGCAAGCGGAAGGATTTCAGGAAAGCCGGATGAGGGTGATACCAAGAGAGCTGCCGAGGATACCTATGCTAAGTTTAAATACGAAGCCACTAAAGAGTAGCATTATTCTGATTATTTGGAGTTAGCCGGGTCTAATACATGCAATACGGTTTATTCCATTTCAATCTGATGCAATTCATAATACTTTTAGTGAGAATTAAGGTTGAGCTTTTATGATTTGTTTTAAATCATAGGAGCTCTTTTTATGGCTCTGGAAAGAAGGTATAAATGAAATAAGGCGGAAGAAGAAGTCGATGGAGCATGATAAATTTTAGCTACAAGGAGTAAGCACGGATGCGGTATAATAGTAGTATCTGTGAAAAGGAGGGTTTTGATTATGGTTAAGGTATATTGCTATTCAAAATGTTCTACCTGCAATAAAGCACTGAAATGGCTTGATGCTAATGGAATAAAGTACGAAAGCCTTGATATAAAGGAGCAGCATCCTGATAAGGATACTGTAAAAGACCTGAATGCCAGGAGCGGACTTCCGCTTAAGAAGTTCTTTAATACCAGCGGGAAACTTTACAGGGAAATGGAATTGTCCGGGAAGCTCCCTGATATGAGCGATGATGAAATGCTGGATATGCTTGCATCAGATGGGATGCTTGTGAAGAGACCGCTGCTTGTTACTGATAAGACTGTTCTTGCAGGCTTCAAGGAAGATGCATGGAAGGAAGCTCTTTTATAACGGAGATATGTGTTTATGAAAAGCTGATTGTGGAATGAAATGAGTCGCCCGACAAAAGCTCACCAGTCCGTCTCCGGCTGTGCATATTGTACAATCACTTCGGGCACGCTTTCGCTCCTTTCGCTTCGTAGCGGTACTAAGGCACCAAAATACGATGCCTAAGTACCGACGAGCTCATAGGGCCTCTCAGCCTCCTGTGCAATATGCACAGCCTGAGCCGGCCTGGTGAGCTTTTGTCGGACAACTCATTTTATCTTGCAGTGATCATACAGCTTGTGGTTAATACTTTGCTTTTATTCCTGCTATAAAGAACCGCATTAAGTATTTAAGAAAAATGTTTAATACATGAGGAGGGGATTGACCTCCTTTTATGTCCGGCATCGACGACTGATGACAACACAGATGGATGATAACGAGAGAATGTTGATGACAATGCAGATGAATGATAACGAGGAAATGCTGGTGACAACGCAGATGAATGATAATGAGGGAATGCTGATGACAACGCAGATGAATGATAACGAGAGAATGTGAGGGCATTGTGATATGGGATCAATTCTGATAAAAGATACAACGCGCAAAGAGCGTGAACAGATAGTTGCAGAGTCTATAGGAAATATAAACGGTTCATGTGATGGCTGTATGTCAGGGCTTGCAGACATGTATCAGGACTATATTGATGGCAGGAAGGAGATCCGTGAGATAAACATGGAATTCAAGGCACACTATGAATCCGGAGTAGATGGACCTGAAAAGGCGGGTTGCGGGTATAAAAGATGACAGAGAATCAGATCGAATGGTCAAGGAAACGTGATGAACTGGTATCTGCTTTAGCGAAGCTTGGCTTCCCAAAAGAGCTTGGTGAGCAGATTGCTAAGCAGCTTGGGAGCCCAAAGGCAATGGATAGGATGCTGGCTTATCTATACAACGTGAAGCCCCGGACATCAGAACTTGTTGTGGATGAGATGCTTGCAATCTGCAGTGATATCGATGCATGGCACAATAAAAAGGCGGCAGAGGAAGCAAACGCCAGATACAATGAAATGCTTTACTATGGCCTTGGAACGGAGGACGAAGAGTAACGATGTTTTTTGCAATGGGAATTACAGATTGCAGGGATAATTTTGATTTTTGTTCCAAGTGTGGAACGCGATAATAAGGAGGGCTATTTAATGAGCAGGTTAAAGGAACTCAGGACATATGTTGATAAGAAATTAAACAAGATGGATGATGAAGACAAACGAATAAGTGCAACAGCACATTTATATGGGGTATCCCTGGCTGCACAGGTGCTGGCTAAGAAGAGAGGTCTTGACCCGGAACTGGCGGCTATGGCTGGAATGCTGCATGATATGCATGCTTATAAGACAGGCTCTTATGATGACCATGCCCATTTAGGGGCTGACCTTGCGAGGAAGATACTTGGTAAACTTGAACTTACTACTCCCGGAGAAACTGATATCATCTGCTCGGCAATATACCATCACGATGACAAAGCTGCAATTGATAGTCCTATGGATGAGCTTTTGAAGGATGCGGATGTTTTTGATCACTGCTTTAAGGATGCTTCTAAACCGGTAAAAGAAAAGGAACAGAAGAGATACGATGCAATTTGTAAGGAACTTGGATTATAAAAACGAGGGAAAAACATGCCATTTATTTCGACAAAGACAAATGTAACTGTATCAATGGAAAAAGAGACACAGTTAAAGGAGCGTCCTGGACAGGTTATATCTGATGCACCAGAATATGGCTCGCTAAAAGATGCACTGATCGGAATGTATGGTGAAGAGGTCCGGGTTAAGGATCGAAGGGCTATTCATTTCTCCTGATGGAATATATCGACAGTACCAGACCGTCGGAAGGCTTCTGGGAAAAACTTGGAACTGATCTTGCAAGGATGCATAAGGCAGATACAGCTGCCTTTGCAAAATCCGGTAGCTATGGTTTTGACAGGGACAACTACATCGGAGCCGGCTACCAGAAGAACACAGGTAAGGATAGCTTCATAGAGTTCTTTGCTGAGTGCAGGCTACGGCCACAGTTAGAGATGGCTGAAAAGTATTTTGAAAGTGAAACGGTCAGAAAGTCATACAGACTTCTTGATACTCTGGACAAGTATCTGATCGAGCCGGACAGACCCTCTCTCTTGCATGGTGATCTGTGGTCGGGAAACTTTATGTCAGACGAAAAAGGTCTGCCGATGCTGATAGATCCGGCTGCATACGTTGGGTGTAATGAAGCAGATATTGCGATGACTGAGCTTTTTGGGGGCTTTGACAAGAGATTCTATGATTCATATTTTGATTTCATGGGGATGATTCCGGGATATGCTGACAGGCGGGAACTCTATAACCTATATCATTTGTTGAATCATTTGAATCTGTTTGGCAGCAGCTACCTTTATGCAGTAGTCAGAACAATTGACATATATTCTTTTTAAAATGATTATGAGTCGCCCGACAAAAGCTCATGATATGATGTTGAGGTCAAAAGTCACCTTGCGTCTCCATGGCTGAGAGAGAGACACCGAATCGCCTTGGAATGCTTTTAAGTTGTAAAGTTTACAGGGGAACATAAAGATAAACACACAAAGAGCTGAAGTACTCAGCTCTTTTGTTGTATACTGTTATTTATAAATGTATAGAGACAAGAATATTCATATAGGATGAAAAAAATGCAAATTAGAAAAACAGGAGGTGTGATGTTAAGAAGATTTTCAGGTTATGTCTGTAACTCTTTTACGATTGAGATACAGATTTTGAAGAGCGAGGTGACTTGGAAATGATCAGTGAAGAAGAAATGGTGGAATTAAGGATTCAGATGCTGGAAAATATTTAAGGTATGGAGGATCGATATGGATAATGCTTTTGGAGAAAATATCAAAAAACTTGGTTTTGGAATGATGCGGCTCCCGGAGCTGGCAACATCCGGCAGGTTTGGTAATATAGACATCGAGCTTACCAAGAAGATGGTGGATTATTTTATATCTGAAGGATTTACTTACTTTGACACCGCCTGGATGTATTGCGGTTTCAAAAGTGAGGATGCAGCCGGTGAAGCACTTGTGAGCAGGCATAACAGGAACGAGTTTACATTGGCGACAAAGCTTCACTCAGGCTTCTTTAACAGCGAAGAAGAGAGGGAGAAAGTGTTCAATACCCAGCTTGAAAAAACAAGGGTGGATTATTTTGACTACTACCTTCTTCATGATCTCGGAGAAGATCATTATAAGAAGTATCAGAAGTTCGGATGCTTTGAATGGCTGGCAGATAAGAAGAAAGCCGGATACGTCAGGCATATGGGATTTTCGTATCATGACAGGGCAGACCTTTTGGACAGGATACTTACGGAACATCCTGAAGTGGAATTCGTTCAGCTCCAGATCAATTATCTTGACTGGGAGAGTGAGGTAATACAGTCGGGAAAATGTTATGAGGTATGCGAAAAATATGGTAAGCCCGTGATTGTCATGGAGCCTGTCAAAGGCGGAACGCTGTCTAATGTAGTGCCGGAGGTTGAAAAGCTGTTTAAGGATTATGCGCCCGATATGTCGATCGCATCCTGGGCAATCAGATTTGCAGCGAGTCAGCCAAACGTTAAGATGGTTCTTTCCGGTATGGGAAATATGGACATGCTGACTGATAATACAGGGTATATGAAGGAATTTGTTCCATTGAACGACGAAGAGATGGGGATAATAAAGAAGGCAACCGATATAATCAACTCGAGCATAGCTATTCCCTGTACGGGCTGCGCGTACTGTGTGGATGGATGTCCAAAAAATATTCCGATACCAAAGTATTTTTCTGTTTATAATGCTGAGATGCAGGAATATAAAGGTAAACCATTTACTCCTCAGGGCGAATACTATAACAGGCTTACTCAGGTATTTGGCAAGCCGGGTGATTGTATAGGTTGTGGAAAGTGTGAGAAAATCTGTCCTCAGCATCTGCCGATAAGAAATAATCTTAAACTCGTAGCTTCACAGTTTGGAGGCTGATACTTATGTGCATTTTCCGGTGTAATACAACGGATAATTTTGATTTTTTTCACAAGTGTGGAACGAGATTCTAAGGAGGATAATAACATGCCATTTATTTCAACAAAAACAAACATAACAGTAACAAAGGAAAAAGAAACACAGCTTAAGCAGCGCCTCGGACAGGCTATCTCTATTATCCCGGGCAAGAGCGAAAGCTGGCTCATGCTGGCAATCGAGGGTGATATCCCTATGTATTTCAGGGGCGATGATTCCCAGCCTACAGCATTTATAGAGGTAAAAATCTACGGAGATGCTTCTTCAGATGCTTATGGGAAGATGACAAAAAAACTGACAGGAATATACGGTGATGTTCTTGGAATAGCGCCGGATCACATGTATATCCGCTATTTTGGGTCAGAAGATTGGGGCTGGAATGGAAGCAATTTCTGATACACCGGAGTATGGGAATGGAAAGAAGATACAGGTTAAGCTTTTATGGAATGGTGCAGGGCGTAGGATTCAGATATACTGCCATGCATGCTGCGAATATGTACAGGCTCACTGGATATGTAAAGAATGAATATGATGGTTCAGTCACCTGTGAAGTACAGGGAGATGATGAAGCGATTGACAGGTTTGTGACCACTGTCAGTAATGGCAGATTTATTGACATATCAGGGATAGACAGAAAGGTATTGGAAATAATACCTGATGAGCGTTCTTTTGAGGTCAGGTATTGAGCTTGAGTATAGAAGGGAAGACATGCTTTTTAAGAAAAAGACTATAAAGAAAAACTATGACAAAGAGAACCAGCGCCCGGTTATCAAGGCTTCCATATGTAACGGTGAGCAAGTCGCGGGATTTCAGGATATTCATACCGGGGCGTTTGAGGAAGTTATGCTGATAAGAAGCCATGAGGATCTTAATGAGTTTATCAGCATGTATGGGATTGAGGAAAAGATCGGGAAGATATATTAAAGCGGGACCCAACTAAAGTGGAATCCTGAAAATATTTATGATTATAAAAAGAGAGAATCCGGCGGAAAAATGAGACTTATAGAAAGCCCCGGAGAAGAGACTAAAGAAATAGTAGAGAGTATGGTTAGGTGATGAGCAGAGTTTTACGACCACATCATGGGATGTGTTTTCAGTTTTATGAAGGAAAAGGATATAGTGAGAACTTCACAGACCACATGGGCAGGATAATCAGGGAGATGGGGGCAATTCCGTCGCAGAAGATTCGGCTGAAGGTGGAGACAGATATCGTCTGTGAGAATTGTCCTAACAATGAGGCAGGAGAGTGTTCTACTGCTGATAAGGTTAAAAGATATGACGAAGGTGTCCTTAAAGCCTGCGGATTGGCAGAGGGTGATGAGATCTTTTTTTCCGATTTTACTGAATTGGTAAGAGAGCGGATTATTGACGCAGGTATCAGAAGTGACATTTGCGGAGATTGCAGCTGGGACTATATCTGCAGGCGAAAGGAGTAAGTGCGACAGGGTATAAGACGATTCCCAGTGATGCTGCTTTTATTAATAGTGGCAAACTGGCGCCGGCAGTTAAAAACATTGCTGCTAAATGTGTAAGTGCGCTTCCGGGTTCGCGAATTGAAATCTGTATAATAAGATACCTCCCTGTATGCAGTAATTAAAACTACGTCATGTAATACTAATACTACATGCAAAGAAGGCTGTCAACTGTCCTCGTTTTCGCCATTCACAGCCCTTCTTTTTATGAATATACTCTATATCGCCGGTTTATTGGTACAATTATGAGAGATGCCGATACAGATGAATGTTCGCCTGTCCGGCATCTCTCCGGTTAGAATCATAACCTTCTGTTTTTGTACTTCAGAGCAAAAAGAATTGCTGCCAAAAGCACTAATACACTAGCTCCTGCATAAATCCAGTCCGTGGTTGAGACGGTCCTCACCTGTCCGAAAGCTCCTGGGAAATCTCCTTCCGGGAAATCTCCTGATGAATCTCTTCCTGGGAAGCCGTTATCGCTTTCAGTGCTGTCTTCAGAGTTCTTTGATCCTTCTTTAGAATTATCGGAGCTGCTGTTACTTCTATGACGGCCGTTGCCACCACTACTATCTGAACTGTTGCTCCCGAAACCGCCTCCGGGACCGCCACCGCCTCCGGGGCCGAAACCGCCTCCGGGGCCGCCACCGCCTCCGGGGCCGCCACCGCCGCCCATAGAGCCCATATCTGTAAGACTGATGGACGAGGCATCAATCAGGGCATCAGGGTTCTTTTCCCGGGCGCTGTCAGTGGAACCTATTGTTCCATCCAACTGACCCTGTATGCTCTCGCATCTGAGTTCCACAAAAGTTCTGATAGTTTCTACTGCTTTCTCAAACTCCTCAGTTGTACAGAACGTTCTGGGATCTCTTTCCACATACTCTGCAATCATGTCATGCGTACTGTCGATAAGGCCAGTAATGTATCCACTTGCATAGAACTGATTCAGGAACTCCTGGAAGTACTCATGGTACATTTCCAGATATTCATCACAGGAGGTGATCCATGAAAACATTGGTCTGTCAGTGCTTCCCTCAGTCACCGAGAGAGGAGTATCTATAGGGTCATTTACTGCGCCATCTGAATCCTGAGCCTGGAAAGTTCCATAAGCCAGATTATAATCCCATGGTATCATGCTCAGAAGACCATCCTCTTCATAGAGATAGTAATTGTGGATCATATTGCCGGTGTAACTGTCACCGTTTACAACAAAATTGTGAACTACCATGTATCGCAGGACTTCATCAATATTCACTGCATCAGCGATTTTCCCGGCATCGCCTTCAGACAATCCCTCATTCATATTCTTAAGGGCCTTTATAAGTCTGTTCTTATCAGCAGTTGTAATAGCAGTTTTTGCGCTGTCAAATATGGCTGAATAGCTGGCCGTATCGTCGTCAGAGTACTTGAGCTTGGCATCGTCGCTGCCCATGCCGAAACCACCAAATCCGCCAGGGAAGCCACTGGGAGGCCCTCCAAAGCCTTGAGGCTTACCAGATTCATCTGATCCGCCGGATCCATCGGGGCCTTTATTGTCTCCGGACTTGTCGGACTTATCAGAGTAATTCGATTCAGCAAATCCTCCTGCAGACTCCATCTTTTTCTTGAACTCTTCAAGCTCTTCCTCAGTCATATTCTCTGGAGACTTAATCTCTCCATCAGAATCACTTGACTCAAAGGGGTTCTTTATTCCCAGCTCATCAAAGTCCACATCACGCATGTCGAAATCACGTCCGTTTCCACGGCCGCCGCCCATACTCATGGAGTCAGGCTTGTACAGATTTCCGTAATTAGAGCCGTAGTTTCTCTTAAGGAAAGATTCCTCAACGGCTTCCACAGCCAGATACAATCCCCAGTTTTCACCGTTGACTGTAATAAAGACAAAACTAACCAGCGGAGCCGAGGCTCCAAATTCCTTCATGAGTTTGTACGCCAGATAATCTTTCATCATTGTGTAGTCCTGGATCAGGTTGTTGAGACAGAGCTTGTCCAGGCCGTAATATGTATTGTTTGACTGATATGCGTCAAATTCTATTTTTAAGCTGTATCTGTCACTATCCAGCTGTGACACAGTACTCAGAGACGTATTTCCCTTGGCTCTGATTCCTACATTCTTTACAGTTTCGCCATCAATGGTAACATTTGCCGCGTAGTATTCCTCATCTGTGGCATTTTCGATCAGGCTGTCCCAGTCCGGGATCTCAATATCTATGGTATGGACATAGCTGTCATCAAAAAGCTTGTCCTCATAACTAAAGCTCATGGAATCATCTGCAGTGAGCCCGATCTTTTCACCGTTCATGAAAATCGCTGTGACAAGTACTGCAATGATAGTGATGATGATACACACCGTGTCTATACTTTTGTGTGTTGACATCTTTTGATCTCCTTCAGTTTATATGTTGCACGGAACCAATCCCGTATCATCCCATATACTCGCCGTTATAGCTTACTAGCACTGCGCTGTTAATTCCATCCATATCAGCCAGCTCATTTACAAAATCAGTGTTGTCATCCTTGAGCCTGACTTCAAGATTGAGCTCAAGATTGCCCTTCTGCGCACTCTTGCTTTTAACAACAAGCCTCTGAGTCTTCGTCTTGATAAAATCTGTTGCCTTTACCTCAGCATCATGTCCATCGCAATTGACAACAATGATATAGGGAACTAGATGTGACTTACGATTAACGAATATCAAAAGAATGATGCCGATTATGACGCTTCCGAAAACTGCCAGCGGAATCATTCCTGCTGCCAGTACGATACCAACTGCAATAGCCCAGAACAGGAATGCAATATCCAGCGGTTCCTTGATAGCTGTCCTGAAACGAACAATGGAAAGGGCACCCACCATACCAAGGGAAAGAACTACGTTACTGGTAACAGCCAGAATAACCAATGTAGTGATCATACTAAGGGCCACCAATGTAACTCCAAAGCTTGATGAATACATAACGCCCTGATATGTCTTTTTATACACCAGAAAAATAAACATACCGATTGCAAAAGCCAGCACCATCGCGATTACCATATCCAGTATGCTGATACTTGTCACATTCTCCAGAAAGCTTGATTTAAAGATGTCATTGAAACTCATTTTCTTTTTCTCCTTTTTATCATTTATGTTTGGGACAAAGCCAAAGTATAGCCAAAACAATCGGAGCAGCATCCGGATTACTTTGAATATTTGGATGCTTTTTACCGGTCTGGAGGAAATTTACGTTTAGAATTCATAATTTGAAAGATTAACAGTTGGCAGCCTGCAGGCTTCATATTTGGAAAAAGAGCCCGTCCTTGCGTGAGGCAGCTGGACTATATCCCGGATTATTTCAGGCAGGAATTCATCCCACTTAACCTCCATAATGCAGACTCCGAGAGCTGCCGGAACAGTTATACAATCCACGTCCAGAAAATCTGTATTGCCCAGACCTGTTCTTACGTTGTAGTCCAGTGTAACCCGTACGTTGCCGGGGCCATATATAAATGGTTCTCTGGTGTAGTCAACTATCACTTTAGGCCCAAGCCTCTCAGATACCATTCTGTAATGAAGCTCCTTGATAAGTTCATTATCTGATATTTCCATCCAACCGATGTTTCCATCTACAATGGACTGAGCCTGCGCTTGTGTCAGACTTGCGGATATCTTGCAGCCAAATCCTCCCATCTTGCATTTCTTCTCAAGATGAATGACTGACTTATCGCCGTTGTAGTACCTTATCCTGAACTTGGATCTTCTGCTGATACCGCTCTGTTTCTCCAGCAGAGCCTTGTCAGTAGGTGTATCAAAATAAAGACTTCTTATAAGGTATCTGCCATCGACGGCATGGGGATCAGCTCTTGCAACAGCACGAAGGCGCTGCCTTATGGTTATCATATCGCCGGTTGTGATCTCATGCTTAAGCTCATGTCTGTATTTCACAGAAAGTCCTCCTGGTCAAATTTATTTTTGTTATGTCTAATGAGTTTTTGTCGGGCAACTCATCTTATTATATTAAAACTCAAAAAGGCTCCGGACCTTATTCTGACTTTCAACCTTGTCATAATATACTCCTAACCTAAAAATATCCTAAAATTTGCAAAATTCATGATTGGTTGAATCCTCTGACAGGAAAGCGCAGGCCTGACAGTTCAGTGATGGTATAGGTCATGATCCCTCCGAAAAAAAATTATATGAAAAAGTAGAAAAAGTAGGGAAAGCACTTGAGAACTTCCTTAAGGGAATAGGAATGCCACTTAACTTTGCAGAGCTTGGAGCAAAAGAGGAGGATATCCCTGCTCTCTTCAATTCCTTTCAAGCAAACTGAAACTGTGATATTATTATTTTAATAGGCAAAGGCGCTTAAATGATATGGCGTACTTTGCCCTTTTCATACGGAGGTGTTTTATGGAGATGACCGAAAAACTTGACTTACTGCTTGAAAGAGCAAGGAAGGACGACGAGTTAAAACAGAGACTGCTTGATACAAGAAAGTCGGTTAACCCGTTGGATGATTTTTGCAAAATTGCTACAGCGAGTGGCTTTGAAATGTCTGTAATGGATATGATAAATCAGGGTGAAGAATTCTACGCTGAGATAAAGAGAAGTACAAATGGCGGTGGTGAAAACTCACCTGATCTTGATTACCAGAATGATGAGTATTCTATTTTTATGATAAGGCTTGAGGGCGTAAAATAGGTTCATTATGAACAATCTGAATCTTAACGATGATACAAAAGGAATAATATGAGCTGCCCGACAAAAGCTCGCCAGACCGGCCCCGGCTGTGCATATTGTACAATCACTTCGGGCACGCTTTCGCTCCTGCTCGCTGGTAGCGGTACTAAGAGGCCAAAGTACAGCCTCTAAGTACCGACCGCTCACAAGGCCCTCTCAGCCTCCTGTGCAATATGCACAGCCACGGAGCCACCAGGTGACTTTTGACCTCAACTCATAATAGTGAAGAGGCTTAAAGAGGCAGCAGGTGATAAGAAAAAAGAACTCCTGGCTGGATTCAGGTAATTTTCGAAGAAGTAAACAGGGTAAAGAGTAGAAATAGAAGAATAAACAGAAAAATAAACAGAAAAATAAACAGAAAATAATACCTTAGACGGTGACGATTGATCAGATTCATTCGTCACCGTCTATTTTTATCCATAAATCGCCGGATACGGCACATCAAAGAAGAATAAGTGAAAAACAGTGTGACCAGGATGTGACCTTGAGGCTGATAAGATCAACTCAACAGGAAGCAAAGAAACGGAAAAACATAAATCAGTATAGAACAATCAATCGGAAAGGAGATTACAACAATGACAAACAGGATGAAAATATTAGGAACATTAGCCGGTGGAGTTGCAGCAATCATGATCATGTCAAATGTGACATCGATTCCCACATAGCACATGCAGATAACATAGAAGAAACTACTGACGCAGCAGATAATAAAAAGGCTGATATAACAGAAGCTATTGATGAAGAAGCATTAAAATTGAGCGCAGAGTATCAGGCCAACAGGATCCTCAGGAGCGCAGTCTCTTCGACCTTGCCTATGACTCTCAGAAAGATGAAAGTCTCTTTGCCGGAGAAGCAATGCAGAAATGCGAAAGCTACCTTCAGGACAGAACAAGTCGTTTCTTATCAACATGCAACGTGTTTATAGAATGCCTCAATGTACACAAGCAGATAGCGGATTTTACTCAGGAGCAGATAGATGGAATGAAAGATGAAACCAGAAAAATCTATGACTCCGTAAAGAGCTCCACAGAATCCATTAACGCAATTATCGATGATGTAATCGGATATATCTTCCGCGGATACAAGGACGAGAAAGATATGACAGCAGAAGAAAAGAAGGACGTTGAAGAGAATGGAAAGGGTGTTTTCGCAGTAGCAACAGAGTATTACAACAAGGATAAGACAGTTTACATCGATACCGGCAACAAAAACGTTGACTTAAAGGACACGCTTACAGTTCACAAGGCATCAGAGTATACTGATAAGAGCTACTACAATAAAACAGAAACTGCTTTTGGCAGCCCTTACGTATACCATAGTACAAACAAGACCGAAGTTGCAGACAGAATAGCTGACACTGTGAATAAGCAGCTGAAGGAGAGCGGGCTTGAAACCAGCGATATCAACAAGATAAGAGACCAGGCAAGGAAAAACGGAATGACAATCAGTGAATACCTTACATACTGCGGATTTGACGCAAGCAATTTAGGAGATGGAATCCTTGTACGCAGCTCATATAAGAACGACCATGCAGCAGGAGCAAGCGGATATCATGTAGGAAATTCAGAAAAAATAGGCGGCTCCGGACATGACTGTAAGAAGCGTGATGGCAGGATGGTTGACTGGTTTAAGGTTTATGATACCGGTAAAAATGAGAATGATCCCTGGATTGGACGTGACGACTACTCAGGCGACTGGTACATCTTCTTCGAGCAGGAGTGATATGAATCTTACAGACAGATACTAAAAGAAAGGTAACACGGGAAAGTGAGCTTCTTATTCCTGGGTGGAAAGGGGGAATGAAGACAAATTAAATTTACAGAGGCATCCTGCACCACATTGGTGCGGGGTGCTTTTTTTACGAAAAACAATTTGAGGGTCCTCCCCTGCATTTCACCTGTAGTGCTACTGTAAATTATATCTGAGCTTATATGCCATGTTTCGGAAAAATGCCGTTACATGGCTTTATTTTATGCCATGGAATATAGTAAAATTGTTGTAACTGTCCAGAGTCGGGACACTGAAACGCAGGCATTTCATCGTTGCCGGATATCCGCCAAATAGAAATGTTTAAAAATAAATCTATTCGGGCAAGCCAGATATCTGCATTTTTAAAATTATCTGCCCGGCTCTGGATAGTTGCAAATTATCTGTATATGCGTTGATGCAGAATAAGGAGGATAAAGGTATGTTATTAGTGACAACAGAAACAGTTAGCGGAAAGAATCTTGAGATGCTTGGTCTTGTAAAGGGCAGTACAATCCAGACAGTTAATGCACTCAAGGACATTGGTGCAGGATTAAAGACGCTTGTTGGCGGTGAGCTTGGAAACTATAACGAGATGATGTCAAAGGCCCGCAGTCTTGCGACAGACAGAATGATCAAGGAAGCAGAAGCTCTTGGGGCGGATGCTGTAGTTGGAGTAAGGTACTCATCATCTTCAGTAATGCAGAGCGCTGCGGAGATTATGGCTTACGGAACAGCGGTGAAGTTTATCTGAGTAAAAAGGAGCCGGACTGGCGAGCTTTTGTCGGGCGACTCATATTATGACTTTTGACCTCAACATCATTAAGATTTAATTTACTGCGAGGAAGAAACTGTGAAAATAGTCACTGCCGGATATCCTGTGGTGGGATATGGCAGAAAGAGGAATAGATCAGATGATGCAGATTATAAAAACCTGTACTCTTTAGGAAGAGGATTCAAAGAACCTTATTGTTGCCGATTGCGTTGAACTGTTGAAAAAGCATGGCTTTTCAAAGGGAGCGACAGCTAGATATGTGGCTACTCTGAACAGGGTGCTTGACCTGTATAGGGAAAAGCTTGGCGAGCAGGAAGTCATTCAATACGTCGTGCGAAAGCGCTTTATGAGGATTGATTGTACCCTGAGCATAGCAGGAGAGATGATCAGTCCTCTTGATGCGGAGAATTATACCTCAAACCGTGAGCGTGTTGAAAGAACCTTAAATCATCTCCTTATCAACAAGACAGACCAGGTTTCATATATCTATTCCGCCAGGCACAATATTGTCTCGGTCGCCAGTCTCCCCAAAACAGAGAGATCGATTTTAAAATCACCAATGATCTGGGCTGTGGTCCTTGGGCTGATTCTGGGAATAATCTGCAATCATCTTCCGGAAGATGTAAAAACAATTATCCTTGATGATATTATGACCCCTCTGTTCAATGTCTGCATTGGGATCATAACCCGAATAATGGTGCCGGTGATCTTCAGTTCCCTGCTTACATCTATTGCAGCGCTTCGGAGCGTGGATGATCTCACGAACCTTGGATTTAAGATCATAAGGCGATTTGTTATTGTGACCGTTTCAATTATTGTTGTGGGAATTGCAGTAACATTGATTTTTTACTACAATTTTGGTGTGTCTTCCGTGGATTTTTCACCGGAAAATCTTTTTTCACTGATACTTAATATCATTCCGACCAATATCGTGTCGCCGTTTGCAGACGGAAACACACCACAGCTTGTTGTGCTGGCTCTTTTCTTTGGTGCTGCATTACTTGTCGCAGGAGACAAGGCACATGGGTTAAAAGATATTCTCGGCCAGATAAACTTCTGGATAATGTCAGCAATGGGGATTGCCATGACAGTTTGTCCGGTCATTCCCTTTGTCAGCATTTTTTCTGTAGTGGCAAAAGGTAACGGACGGGATCTGCTGAATGGTTGGGAATTTGTAGTTGCCAGTTATGCGATATGTACTATCTGCGGAATCATAAAGCTTATTCTGGTATGTACCAGATGCAATGTGAAGATATCGGTGGTATGGAAGAAGCTGTGGCCTATGGTATCAAATGCCTTTGTAAGCGGGAACAATACTACAATTCTTAAGCAGGAATATGATATCTCTGAAAAGGACCTGGGTATAACACCGGTGTTTTCCAGCTTCTGGATTCCTATGAGCCAGGCAATGTTCAATCCCCGCCAGACGGTAAGCCTTTTAGTTCCGCCTATTTTGATTCTTAAATACATGGGCATTCCAATCTCGATGCCATTTCTTGTGATATACTTCCTGCTGGTGCTGGAGCTCTCCATCGCCAATCCCGGGACGGCGGGAGGCTGGACCATTCTCTTTGCAGCATTGAGTCTTCCTGCGGATTATGTCGGAGCCTTTATGCTGTACAGGATGTTTACTCAAAACTATAACGCTGCCTTCGGCGCACTTGAAATGGGGCTTGAACAGATCGCAATGGCCCACAAACATGACGAGATAGATTTGGAAAAGCTACGAGAAGAAAAAGCGGGATAATTTATTTGCAGATATGATTTTTACGCCGGGGAGACTGATAAAAAGGGAACTTGATAATTAATTGAACACACCGGCGCGCTAAAGTAGTATAATGTATTGGAAACTATAGATTACTGTTGGAGGAGGTACGAAATGGGAGATATTACTGAAATCATAAAAAAGGTCAGTGAAAACAAGGAACTTATGGCTCAGATAGCAAAAGCTGATCCTAAGCAGGGAGTGGAGCTTCTCAAGAAAGCCAATATTGATGTTTCTGAAGATGACATCAAAAAAGTTCAGGCTGCAGTGGCTGACGGAAAGCTCGATCTTGGGGATCTTAAGAACCTGGCAGGCAGTTTGTTTAAAAAGTAAGGAATAAAAAATGTTGAGGTCAAAAGTATTCGGGTGGCTCCGGGTACTTCTGACCTCAACTTTTTTTATCGGAAGATCAAGGCGCTTCCGTGTATCTTTTTACTCTCATATACACCGCTGTCTGCCAGCTTATAGAGGTCTTCGAAGGACTGCCTTTCTCCTTCCCTGCAGAACACGGCACCGGCGCTGACAAAGATTTCTCTGCCTCCAAGCTCCGGGTTATCCATCCCGGCGATCTCCTTAAAGACGCGGTTCATTACAACTTTCCCGGCCTCTTTATCATTCAGATTCATAACATATGCGGCATACTCATCACCGCCCAAACGGAAGATGATGTCCTCATCCCGAAAGGTATGCTTTAACACATCTGCAATGCCACGGAGCACCTTGTCACCGACATTATGTCCGTAGTTATCGTTGATCTCCTTAAACTTGTCAACATCCAAAATGCAGAGCATTCCTGATTTATTGTTTGCCATGGCGTCGATCACTTTTCGCTCTCCGCTGCCACGGTTAAGAAGACCTGTCATTATATCGGTTCTGGCCAGGATCTCAAGATTCTGGCGTTCCTTTGCTGATTCCACGATGTCGTCTACATTTTTGAAACCGGCAAGTATGGCGCTGTTGCGAATATTGGAATTGATGAGAATATACGTAAACTGATAATAGTGTATCCCGCCATTATCCATAACACGGTAACTGGAAACATACTCTGCATTATTTACAAGTTTGCTTTTGATCGTCTCAAGAGAGATGGCATTATACATCCACTCCTGATCCTCGGAATACACACGATCCTTCACGTACTGTTTGTAGAGTACATCGTAGGAATATACCTTTTCACCTGCACCTTCCATACCTTTTGTGACATAGCCGTCCAGCTTCAGGATAACTACACCACCGGTCTGGGGATCGATCTTGAAGATATTGTAGTAATCGCGGCTCAAGGTCTCCACAATATCCAGCTGTTCTCTTAGATAGCGCTTATCGGAAATATGCTTGCGAATGGATTTGTCAATATCACGGAAAGCCAGGATAAAATTCTCAGTTTCTCCGGGCTGCCCGGCTAATGCGAAAGCCATCTGATGATAGGACATATTCCCGTCATCGGACAGACGCATATAATCAAGCGTAAACAGCTCTCCGTTTTTGATCCTTGAAAATACGACGTTCATTTTTACATCGCGCTGGATGGTTTCAATGCTGTTAACCACGAAACAATCAACGTATTCCTCTATAAAACGGTCGTAATTGTCAAATCGAAATCCCATTTCCAACGCATAACGATTCGTATTCTCTCCGGTGCTGCGGTAAAGATACATCCTTTTTGTATTGGCATTGACGACCCAGATTGTATGGTATTCTTTTCCGATTCCTGTAATGATACCGGTCAAACGCTTGATGCGGGCATTAAAATCATCAACCAGTCTGCGCTGATCTTCAGGATAATTCGCCGGATCTATCAATTCGTTCTCTTTGATGACTAAATCTGATAGCATATCAGCCTCCTGCAAGCATAGTAAGAACTATGCAAATTGTCAGTATAACAAAATTTTACACCTATTTTTACATAATGGCATCAACATTTTCTGAAATGGCTGGATCTACCGAGGAATATATTTCACTGGACAAGGCATCATATGACCTGATGGAAGCTTCTGATTATCTCACGGAAAAGGTCCAGCGCTTTACAGTAAACGGGAACATGGAGTACCTTAATGACTACTTCACAGAGGCATACGTCACAAAACGAAGGGAAGCAGCCATAGCGACGATGGCAGAATATCCTGAGAGTGCCGATGCTCTGGTATACTTAAACAGGGCTATGGAAACATCCAGATTGCTGATGGACAGGGAATTTTACGCAATGAAGCTCGTCATAGAAGCCAAGGGATACACGGATTATCCTGAAAGGCTTAATGAGGTGGAGCTCTCCAGTGAAGACGAAGCCCTTGAGCCTGATAAAAAGATGAGACTTGCTACTGATATGGTACTCGGGGATGAGTATTACGCAAAGAAAAATGAGATCAGATCGTCCATGAAAGAAGGACTTAATGAACTTGACGAAATGATCCATGACAAAGAAAAAATGTATTTAACAATATGCATGCTGAGATCGGGATTGACAGTCTGATCATTATATTCCAGTGTCTGTCCATACTCTTAATTGTATGGCTGACGTCTAAGTTTGGGATTCATCCTATCCTTAAATCCGTTGATAAAATACGTAATGATGAGCAGATGCCCATAATCGGTGCCAATGAATTCCGCTATCTGGCACGGATGTATAATAAGATGTATTCAGTATATAAAAGCAGTATTGCCAAGCTTAACTATAAGGCGTCTCATGATGAGCTGACCGGCCTGTACAACAGGGCAGGTTACGACCTTCTGCTGTCAGGAATAGATCTTCAAAGCACATTTTTACTGCTTATAGATGTTGATGATTTTAAGACCATAAATGATACTTTCGGGCATGATATTGGTGACAGTGTACTTATAAGAGTTGCAAAAACCCTCTCAGACCACTTCCGCTCGGACGACTATGTCTGCAGAATCGGTGGTGATGAATTTGCAGTATTCATGGTTCACGCAGATTCAACGCAGCAAAAACTAATTGAGGACAAGCTCAGACAGATCAATTTTGAACTAGCGAAGAAAGATGAAAATCAGAGCTGCACGTCTATAAGTGTAGGTATCGCACATGGCAGTCAGGCCGCTGACCCCCAGATGCTTTTCAAGCATGTAGATGAGGCACTGTATGAAACAAAGCGTGGAGGAAAGAAGGGATATACGTTTTATCAGGTACAGTATCAGCAAAGAACAGGGTAAATTTGGTAAATCAATTGCAATAAAGAGCCAGTGGGTAATTACCGGCTCTTTACTCATTCAACGGTACAATTCAGTTGTCAGCCGGGGCAGGACAGATTTTCGTTTGCGGCGGGCTGTCCTGATCCGGCTGACCACTGAATTGTAACAGCCCGGACGGGAGTTTTTTGTCGGTGACATCATAAGATTACGGAGGGCGGGAAAATGTCAGAGTCAAGGATTGATAGAAGGTTTTATGATGCCATTGTTAACTTTGCCGAAAGTACAGAGGCTCAGGATTACTACTATGAGGTGATGGATTCTGAGACAGGGAAGGTTAACAGGAATGGAAAGAAGGAGACGGTAAGGGACAGGGTTCTCAAGGTGTACGGCCTTCTGTTCTGCGAGGAGACAGGATCTGCAGAATACCTTCACAAGGCTGGGGCTTGATGGAATAATCCTGAAACAGAGGGGGAGCCTGGCAATTGCAAAAGACAGGATTGAGTGCGATTTTTATGACTGGATTGAGAAGGGGGATGCTTCCAGGTACAGATATATGGGCGATTTTATGAAGCAGTACAGCTGGTCGGAGTTTTATATGTCTGATTTAGATGAGTTTTAGTCCCGGGTTATTGCCTGTTTTATGTTATTATATTGATAACATCTTGCCATTTTCTTTACTTCAAACCGGAGGCACAGGGTGAAAAGAGGGCTGACAATAACAATAAATCTTTTGATAATGGGGTTCATCCTGTTCATTATCATAAGGTATGCGAATACAAAGGCGGAAGAGAGCAATAAAAACGAGATCATCGCCTTTGAAAAGATGACAGTGACCACAAACCAGATCATTGCCAATTATCTGGAGGATGAGCAGCATCTTTGCGACATATGGGCGGATTATATCAATTCATTTGCAGAGGAAGGCTCTGCGATGACTGTGTCTGAGGCGATTACCTTTATCAGGAAGGCAAAGACATCACAGGAAACAGAGGGACATCCTATCTTCCCGGACAGTCCCGAACGTGAGGGCGTCTCGACAACAGCTAAAGTATCCGATCCCAATGATTATACTGTTTCATATAAAAATATAAATATCTTTGACAACATCGAGAACGAGGCCGGTTCCAATGATGCTGTGAAGCTATCAAGGGCTTATACAAACCCAATGAATGGGGTACAGTCCATCGCGTTTTTTCATTATGTGACTATCCTTGATAAGGAGGGCGGTGATCAGAAAAACGCTCTTATGATGAGGGTTGTTCCGCTAAGCAGTCTCGAGCAGAAGCTTGTTTTCCTCAAGGGCGAGTACGAGAATGTTGAGATAAGTATCGTGGACAAGGAAGGCAATTATGTGGTCCACGGCAAATCCTTCAAGAACAGTAATTTCTTTGAGTACTATAAGTCATACAATGTGGCTTCAGCAGAGGAATATGGACATGTAATCGAAGAGATAGCCGGTGGGACGGGCACCATGACGATCAGGAACTTCAAGGGGGAGGAATGTATTTTGTCCTACACTCCTCTTCAGACCATGACCACATGGTTTCTGCTGGCCTATATACCTAAGAACGACCTGATGGCAAGCAGATCTATAGACTGGCTGCTTCTTGGCTTATGAAAAAGACCTTGATGACACTGATTTCTATTAACATGGCAGCTGTGCTCATGCTGCAGGGCTGCGGCAGCAGCGGTGGTAGTGGCGGCGGAAAGAATGCGGAGACTGCCTTTGCCCCAAAGTATGACAAAGACACCGAGTACTCGCTGACAGTTGCGGGCAACTATTCTAACTTTGAGTCACTTGAGGCAGAGTTTGAGCGCTTTTATGAATATTATCCGAATGGAAATATGCAGTATGTAACAATGGATGATTACGATAATGTCATCTCAAGCGCCCTTGTGAACAGTGAGCCCCCGGATATCTTTACGACCAAAAGCTGGATGATCGGAAATGAAAAGTATAATGACATGTTTGATTCCTGTGAGGACCTGTCAGATTCCGGGCTTGGTATCGATTATTCCTGCATCCGAGAGTCACTGATACGTACTACGGATTCAGGTGAGGTTCTTATGCTTCCGATCTTTACAATCTCCTACGGAATGCTCGTCAATATGGATATTTTTGAAAAAGAGGGATTAGAGGTTCCGAAAAATTTTGGAGAGCTTATGAGCACCTGTGAGAAGCTAAAGAGTGCGGGGTATGAATCTCCAATGATGGGAGCTGACAGGTTCAGCGGATCGGGACTGTTTAACAGCTTTGTTTATCCGATGTATGCATACAATGTCCTGAAGAACAGTGATAAGGTTGACGCTCTCAATAACTTCGAACCATCGTCGGGAGAGCTGATGCGTCCTGCGCTTGAAAGGCTTTATGAATTTGTGAACTCTGACTGCATAGATGTGGCAAAATGTCAGGAGGAAATAACAGATGAGTATGACTCAATAATCATGAGATTTTTTGAGGGCGATGTATCTATGATGTTTGCTGCGGGAGATGTGGTTTCAGGGACGGCCAAGAGAGAGAGCAAGTCCGATGCCTTTTCTGCAAATCCGTTTAAATACAAATTCTACACGGCACCTGCAGGTGATGACGGCGGTTATTTTATCAATTCAACCAGCATCTGTTTTTCAGTAAACAAGAACAGCAGAAATATCGACATGGCCAATGAGTTCATGCGGTTCCTCATCAGCAAGAAAGAGCTTGGCAACATGGCCGGATTAAAGCGCCTTATTACTCCTGTTGATGATTTTTCTCAGGATGAACTTTACTCAGCTCTTGCAGATATACCGGCGGAGCGGAGCTTCAGCGACAAGGAAACCGGCCTTCTGGATCCTGCTGTCAGACAGTTCAGAGCTGCTATCTATGCTGTTGGCAACGGCAAAATGACAGTGGATGAGGCAATCGCTGAGTACGGAAGCATTCCGGAGGAGTAGAAAGGGGAAATTGTAATGAGATTTTTAGCAAATTTTTTTTGCAGGAGATGGAGCAATGGGGTTATTTGAAGTCCTGCTTCTGGCGGTAGGTCTGGCGATGGATGCCTTTGCGGTGTCCATCTGTAAGGGTCTTGCAGCCGGAAGGGTTACAAAGAGAGAATATCTTTTGTGCGGTGTATGGTTTGGAACTTTCCAGGGAGTGATGCCGCTTATCGGATATCTGGTCGGCTCTAATTTTGTTAAGCTGATCAGCATAGTAGCTCCCTGGGTAGCCTTTGTCCTGCTGTCCCTTATTGGCGGCAATATGATCAAGGAAGCGCTTGGGCCGGATGAGGAGGTAACACCCGGATTTGATGTTAAGACAATGTTCATGATGGCTGTAGCTACCAGCATTGATGCGCTGGCAGTTGGTATCACTTTTGTTGCTGTTCCGGTTGAAATCGTCGATTCCGGAAGGCTTGTCAATGTAGTAATTGCAGTAGTTATTATCGGAGTCATAACCTGTTTGATATCGATGGCCGGTGTGAAGATAGGGAGTGGCTTCGGAGACCGCTACAAGGCCGGGTCCGAGATAATGGGAGGAACCATACTGTTATTTATCGGCTTCCGCGCCCTGATAACACATTTGGACAGTGCCAATACCTTATCGGACAATGAGACGATATTTGGTATGCTTATTCCCCTTGTGGGGACACTGCTTGGATCACTTATCACATATGCCGGCAAGGCAAGGCTTACAGATAAAATGCGTGCTGTGCTGGTCGGCTTCAGCTCGGGGATCATGCTATCGGCAGCAGTCTGGGGAATGATAGAACCTGCAGTGGACGGTATGAGTACGGGTGCCACAAAGGGAATCATACCTGTGACAGTCTGTTTCTGCCTCGGAGTGATCTTTCAGATCCTTCTTGATAAGCTTATTCCTCACACGCATATTTACTCTGATATAACAGAAGGTCCTGACAGTGAACTGAGCCCCAGAATAAAGGCTGTACTGAAAGAGGTGATCCATCATATTCCCGAGGGAATGGCTCTGGGCGCTATTTACGCAGCTCATTTCATGAAAACTGAATGGATATCATCATCTGTTGCTCTGGCTCTGGCGATCGCGATTGCACTTCAGAACATTCCGGAGGCGCTTAGCCTGTCACTCTGGCTGAGAGATGCGGGAACCAGAACCGGCAGATCCTTTCTCATGGGAGTTGTGTCCGGCGCACCGATACCTCTCATCGGAATTATCACAGTTGTGCTCGTAGTTTTATTCCCGGGATTACTGCCCTATATCATGTCAGTCTCCGGAGGAGCACTTATCTACACAACTATAGAGGAAATCCCGCAGATCGCACTAAAACATGACAATGACAGAGGCGCACTTGCATTCGCTGTTGGCTTTGCGATTGTGATGCTGATGATTTTTATGTAATGAAAAACGGAGGTACGGCTACGCCGAGCCTCCGTTTAATATGATGTGATCAGCCAGTCTGTATATGCCCGCCCGGTCAGCTGTGGCTGTGCATATTGCACAAGCAACTGAGAGGCCCTTGCGAGCGGTCGGCACTTAGAGGCCGTACTTTGGCCTCTTAGTACCGCTACCAGCGAGCAGGAGCGAAAGCGTGCCCGAAGTGATTGTACAATATGCACAGCCACAGCTGGCCGGGCGGGCTTTCGCCGTGAGATTCATGTGATCAGGGAACAAATATCTGAGTAATGTTATAAAGTTCGCCGTCGATAACTCCCAATGCAACAAGCATATCACTTGTCATATAGTATTCCTTGGCTTCTTCTGACCAGTTGGGGTAGTTGTCACCCTTAAACTCTCTTCCAATGATGTATTCCGTCTTGAGATTGGAGGAGTCTCCCTCGAGAACAAATTTCTGAAGGGTTATTTCACAGTTTTCCTTGATATTAAAGGTTACATTTTCCTCAACGGATGCCCTTAAATTGCCCTCGGCAAACAGTGAAACAACACTGTATTCCTCCTCGTAGTCTTCTTTTGTAAGAGCATAATAGTTGTTATCATCGTTGCTCTTTAGAATGAAATTACCGAATCTTGTCTTGCCGACAACGTCCTTCTTAAATTCATCATCAGTTCCGTATTCAAGTTCTTTGTTGGCCTCCTCAAAGGAAACAACCATAAACTGTGTTCCGTTAACAGAGTAAAGAAGATCGCCTTCCTTTGCATTGTCAACGAACTGAGCCTCGATCCTCTCATTGCGATACAGATCGCCGGTGAGAGTTGTCTCATCAAACTTTTTGACTATCATATAGAGGTTGTTGTCGTTGTCATAATATTTGGCAGCGTCGAAGGTAGCGGGATCGCAGTTGCCAAGGCATAAGAGCTGTACTGTCTCATTGTCTTTGGTAAAGGTCAGAGCCGGATAGGAGCCTTCCTTCCAGCTGAACCGGGCTTCCTGAGTATCATCAGACGATCCGAAATGGAAGGTGATATCTTCGCCGTTTTGCTCGTAGGAAAAAGGAAGGCCCGAAAGACCATCGCTCGTCTGGGTAGAACCTGAAGTCTCGCTGTCAAAGATATAGTATTCTGAAATATTATACAGATCATCTCCCTTGTATGCAGCGTATACAGCCCCTGAAAGACGAGGTGTTGAGTCCTCGGAAATGCCTGCTTTTGTGAAGCTGAGCACCTCACAGCTCTGGTATTTATCACTCAGCTCATCAAATAAGGAAGAGTCTTCCTTGATTTCATAGGAGCCGTCCTTGTAATTGTGATAAATGCCTTCTTCAGCTGCAGAATAATCAATATCTGATTCCTCTGTAATAACAAATTTGCCTGTGTCCTTGCTTACATACCCTTTTACCAGAGAGTTTCTCATAGACAGTATAAGGCTGTTGTCATCACTAAGAGCAATGGGATAGGCTGTGCCTCCGCTCTGTACGGTAGTGACCTTTTCAACATGGTTGTCCTTCTCGATGAAGATGGTTGCTTCATAGGTTGCCTGATGTCCGTTGAGATCATCAAATGCATAGCTTGTTACAAGAAGGGCGTTTTCACCCTCAAAAACAGGTGCGTAGGTATATGCCTGTCCTGCGCAGAGGGAATTGACAAGCTCTTTTAGGGTGGCAGGCAATTCCTTGCCGTCTTCTGCTTCTGCAGGAGCTTCTGCAGTGTCGGTGTTTTCCTTGTTGTCGGTACTTTCTTTGCCGTCGGCACTGTCTGAAGTGGCCGCAGCATCTGTACTGTCAGCAGCTGTACTGCTCTGTGTCTGTGCATCGCCGGTGGGAGTTTCAGTGTTAGAAGCTCCGCATGCGGTGATACAGGAGAACATCAATGCTGCTGACAGCAATACGGTAAGTGTTCTTGTTTTCATAATTCCTCCTTTAAATCAAAATCGCAACAGATAACATTTTACACTAGAATTGGTAAAGGAACAACCATTACAACTAAGTGGTCAGAAGGGACAGGAAAGGCGTGGGAGGTGCGATGCTGCAGCGGCTCTTTATTCAGAGTACCATGATCCGAGGGCAATGATGGCAATGATAGCACGAACTGCCGAAATGCTTAATGATTAGTATAAACCACATAGCAGGATTGCGATGCTTGTCGCAAACCAGGTATCAGAAAAGCTTGTTCGTCAGCTTTTTAAAAATCCAGTCAACTGCACAAAGAGGTTTATAAAGGTTTAAGGAGCAGAGCCATGTTAGATCATACTACGATTCAGAAAAAAGAATACACTCCTCAGATGATAAAAGAGGAACTCAGAAGTAATGTTGCTTTTTCAGAAGCAGAAAAGGTACAGGACAAGTAAGAGAAGAAGAAAAAGCTCGATGAGGAGCGGAAAAAATATATTGAGCGTGTGATGGGAGAATCACTTGAATCAAATGCCACGCTCATTAAAAAAATGGAGGAACAGGAGCTGCAGGCCAGGGAAAAGAGCGGGAAAAAGTCTGTCAAAGCTTCAGGGAAAAATAAGATCAAGGCGGCGATCCCTGAAAAATCTTCTTTTGTCCAGAAGCTTCCAAGGGTCAAAAACAGCAGAAAGTTCTGGCAGGTATGGAAGAGGGATGAAGATGATGATGTCAATGAACTCAAAAAGACATTTAAAAGTGCAGACCTTTGTACCCTGAGAGAATCGGATTCCATGAGAAAGTACCTGGAAAGAGGCGGCTATCAGGAGGCAGCGGGCTACAGACACCTGTATACCAATCTGTTTACGGGGCTGTCATATGATAAAAGACTGGAGTTTGCTGAGCGCTGCGAACTTGCCGGTGAGCTGAAAAGGGTCCTTGACAGTCACATGCTGCGTCACGGTATAAGGAACTTAGCGAAGAAGGACTTTTGCCGGTTTTTAACAGGATCGTTCAGCTTGATTCGGATTCCATCGATACTCTTTCATTTAAGCAGGGTACCAGTCTGGCGAAACAGGAGACATGGGATAATTACAACCTTCTGAGGGTTGGTCAATACGTTGGAATCTTTAAGGAGGCTCTGAGAAGATTTGGAATTGTACCAACACAGGAACAGGATGCAAAACTTATAGCATTTGCAAGTGTGGCCAAAAAGATGATCAAGCGCTATGATACCATGCTCAGCAGTGAAAGATCTCCTATGGAGGTCCTTTATGAACAACAGGACATAAGTGCCGAGTATGAGGGAATTCTGAATAAAGTTGCAGATGCTGATGAGGGTAAAACTTTTTTGAGTGTAGCTTCCAGGGATTGGAAGGACAAATATAACCGGCTTGGGAAGCGTGGGAGCCTCCCATATAAGGATGCACTTGGCAGTGGAATGAGGCAATATTGGGAGCTTGCAAACTGCTGGAAAGAGACAGACCACTCATTTGCTGAGGAATTTGATAAAGAGTACAGAATGCACCTGCACGCTGTCACCTACAACCCGTGATGACGATGCTATAGGCTTTTTGCTTCCGGGATTCAGTGCCAAGATCTATGTTGAGGATGAGGGTAAGTATTACGATATATCAGACGGACCGCGCACAGGGCTGCTCCTTCTCAATTCGCAGACGATGAGCAGTGGAAAGCTTGGAGATACAGTATTCTTTGAGCTTGAGAATGTGGACGGCGTTGACTACTACAACACCAACGATCTGGTTCGTGTGAACGAGCCCGGAGCCGGAGGACTTGGAGTGTTGCGCAAGGCTCTTCTGCAGGTATTCGTAACGGACGGAATGCTGGAAGATTCCAATCTTCCGAGCCAGTGCGTATTTGTTGAGAACATGCCGCTAAATTCAAGCGGAAAGGTTGATCTTAAGAAACTGGCTTCAGGAACTGTGACCGGAAGCCGATATTCTATAAAGCCGGTTAAAATTGATGGCAAGGTACTTGATATCCTGCTTGTTCCGGCAGCAGAGGGCGAAAATGCTACAATGGGCGCAGGTGTACCACAGGAGCTGGAGGGAGATCCTTACAACATCCTCAACGAGGTATTTGCAGTTATACCCGATCTGACAAAGGAGCACTGGTCCAAGCTGTTCAAGATTCCCGGACTCAGGGAGCTTGTGCTTAAGCTTACAGACTTTGATATTCAGAACATACCTGCCAGCCTTATGAGTTCGTCACCAAAAATGTTAAGTTTGGCATATCGCAAATATATGATGCCATTTATGAAAGGAACAAAGAAAATGAGCGAAAAGAAAAATCCCAATCAGTCAGGTGGCTTCGCGCCTATGTTCCAGGGCATGATGCCTATAATGCCGGTGATGCCTGTTATGCCATTCATGCAGAATCCGGGCAGCTTTACCTGGAGCGGGCAGAGGAAGAACTACGAAAACGCAAATGCGTGGTTGAATGACTGCCAAAACAACATGAAGACCATCTCAGAGCAGATGCTGGATATGCAGAAGTCAACTATGGATGCTTCAAGAGATCAGTGGAGCCAGTTCTTCGAGCATATGATGGATATGGAGGATACCTTTATTTCATCTATTCCTGACGAAGTTCCGACATTGCCCGGACTTCCTCCGTTCCCGATTTCACCAAAGGAGCTTCTGGGTGCTTTAAAGGACTTCCAGCAGATGTCAAATGATCATATCGTTAAGCAGACTGATTCAGCAGTAGCTTTCTGCTTCAAGGGACAGGAGAAGGTTAACAATCTGGTTAAAAAGGCTATGGATAACATGGCTAAGGAGAGAGAAGAGGCTGCAAAGACAGCTGCTCCTCAAAAGGCTGAGGCTGCTAAGGAAGAAGAAAAGGCACCTGCAAAGGCTGAGAAGGCAGAGAAAGCTGAGAAGGTTGAAAAGGCCGAGAAGGCAGAAAAAGCTGAGAAGGCTGCACCTGTAAAGACAGCTCCTGTTAAGGCAGCAAAGACTGAGAACAAGACAGCTCCCGTAAAGGCAGAAGCCGACAAGGACGCTGCTAAGCAGTAACACAAAAGGATACTTCGCCAAGAGTAGTTTTTCTACTTCATGAACCGGCGTCGTGCAATATTATTATGACAGACAAGCAGGCTGTATTCTATAAGTGAGTATGGCCTGCTTTTTTTCAACTGATAATGGTGGTGAAAAATATGAATCCGATCCTGAAAAATTTAATAGATAATGCAAAAAAAAGGGAGGAAAACAATTCGTCTATTCCTTTCGTCAAGATCAGGGCACAGAAGCAGGACAGGCCTCTTCCCGATAACCTTAAGGAGCAGGTGGATATTCCATATGGTAAACCGGCGGACGGGCTGTTTGCAAATGTGGTGTACCAGAAGGAAAGAGTGGGCAGCAGGCTTCCTGTAGTAGTCTTTGTCCATGGAGGCGGACTGGTGACCGGCGACAGACAATCTGACAGGGTGTTCTGCCAGGAATTTGCACGCAGGGGATTTGTGGTCTACTCAGTGGAGTACCGTCTGATCGACAGGGCGGATATCTTTGGCATGGTGTCTGATCTGTGCAATGCCCTGTCCATGGTAAAGTCAACCTGTGAAAGCTTTGGAGGCGATCTGGGGAGGGTATCTGTCTGCGGTGAAAGTGCAGGTGCATTCCTTGCAATCTATGCAATTGCAGCTGATGAGTCGGAAGCACTGCGACGTGAATTTCACTGTGAAGGACATGGACTTTCTGTATCACATCTCATTCTGCTCAGCGGAATGATCTATACAGCAGCACTTGACCCGATAAGCCTTGTCTATAAAAAGGCATTATATAAAGAAAAGAGCAGTGACAAGGACTTCCTTGAAAGCATCGACCCGGACAATCCAAAAGTTCTGTCACTCCTTCCGCCGATACTTCTGGTCAGCTCAAAGGCTGATTTTCTAAGAGGTCACACCCTGAAATTCGCAGGTGCCCTGAAACAGAATCATCACAGGCGAAAGGTCATATACTACAAGGAGGGAACAGGCCGGGCCAAAGCGAATGTATGGCTGAGCCGGAAGGCATTTTATAAAATTATAATGAATTTTGTGAATAAAAAGAATCGAAAAACCGAAATACTGCTATTATTATAGTGTGGATTTTGTGTCAGGAGTAGCCGAAGGAATACATTCTATATCAAAGCTTGAGGTGGGAAAATGAAAAAACTATTCACGGTTGATGACTTCATTGTTGCTTTTATCTCTGCCCTTGGTTACGGGTTTGGTGAAGCAATTTCCAAGCTGCTTGGCTGGCCTGAGATTTTGTGCGGCGTTGCCAGCATGGTCCTCGGAATTGTGCTCCAGGGGATAATTACCAGGATTGCATTCAGCAAGGCTGTCCAGGAAAGCCTTGCAAAACGAATCATCACATACGCATCGGTTCTTCTCATTTTCCTTGTTGCCCAGTATATTGCTGTCTGGTGGATGGGCGTGGACCTGCTTGATTACCTGTCGGACGAGTTCGTATTTGTAATCCTCTTCCCGGTGCTTGGTTTTGTACTGAACATGCTAATCCGCGGATATAAGGCCTACAGGATCCGAAAGCGCTACGGGGATGGAAGCAACGGCTATGTATTTGATCTCAAGAAAGAAGATATCGATGCGACAAACCAGGAAAACAATCTCATACTTGGCGAATATGACAAAGACTGCGCTGTAAAGACAAGGATCGGAATCTTTGTCGGGGAAAAGACAAAGAAAACAATTTCTTTTCTGGGAATCCCTTATGCGAAGCCGCCGGTGGGTGAACTTAGATGGAAGGCTCCGGAGCCGCTCGAATCATCGGACGCCGTATTTGAGGCCAAAAACTTAGGGGCGTCTGCAATACAGGTCGAACACGTCGGCTCAATACTCAAAAATTACAGGCAGAGTGAGGACTGCCTTACTTTAAATATCTGCACCGGCATAAAGGAGTCCGAAACGGCCAAACCGGTAGTTGTGCTGTTCCACAACGGAGATTTCTCATATGGTGGTACTGCCGATCCGCTTCTCTACGGCGAGAATTTCATTACCGAGCATCCGGACATTGTGTTCGTAAGCTTCAATTTCCGGCTTGGAATATTTGGCTTTATAGATTTTTCAGAGGTTCCCGGCGGGGATGCTTACCCTGATACTTTAAACTTAGGTCTCCTTGACCAGATAGCAGCTCTTGAGTGGATCAAAGAGAATATTGCCGCCTTCGGAGGTGACCCTGAGAGGATAAGTGTGATGGGCTTTGGAGCGGGAGCCACATCCATTATCCTGCTCGCTGCAAGCAGGAGGGCAAAGGGGCTGTTTAAAAAGGCCTTTGCATTTAATGGAAGTCCTGAACTTGCTTATGCTACTCCGGATGCCTCTAGGAAGCTGGCAAAGGAGCTATTAAGGGAAACCGGGGCTTCATCAATGGAGGAGCTTGTGCAGACACAGACCGATACCCTCAAGGAGGCAGCACAGAGACTGTGGCAGAATATGTGTGCGCCGACCTGTGGCGGAGCATTGCTCCCCGCAGATGTCTACAGCGCCTGTGAGGAAGGTGCTGCATCGGGAATTGATTTCATCATAGGCATTCCGAAGAACGAGGCACAGAATGTCAGATCGATTGTAGGTGATCAGAACTTCGAGGAGGCCCTTTCGGTGGTAGTATCTGATATTAAGAATAGCACTGACAGCATTATTTCTTCTGAGATTGATGAGTATATCAGGGCTCAGGCGGAGTTGTCAAATGAGACAGCTGCTAAATCAAAGGTATTGGAACAGTGGAATGCTCTTTACATCTATCGCATTGCCAACAGTCTTTCCAAGGGCGGCAACAGCGTTCATCTGCTGTACTGGAATGAAAAGCCGCTCATTGAAAATCTGGGCTCCGGCACAATTGATGTGCTGGCAACAATGCTCGGAAACAGCGAAGCAGCACAGATGTATGGCAGTGTTGTGAATGCGGATCTGTCCGAGGTGCTTCAGAGCCTGCTGATAAAACTGATCAATGGAGCAGATCTGCAGCTGTATCCCAATGAGATCAAGGGAGTTGGTGGTATTGACTGGGAGGTATTTCCTAAGGCGCTCATTGTAGAGGATGAGAAGCTAATCTGCGATACGCTTGAAGACAGATTAACGCAGATCAAAGGCGTGTTTGACTATATGACAAGCTAGTGTACCGTCTCAATCAATTTCTTTACTTATTTGCACCATCTTGTCGTCATATGCCGCGTTGTCATCAGTCTTCGATGATAGTAATCCGGAAGAAGCCGGAGCTTATTAAGGAGCCTGATACCGTCAGAGCACGTCCTTTGGGCGCTTATGGTATCCGCATCCGAACGGAGGAAACAGGATATTAACCGTAGCTTATTGAGAAGGGAATGTATGAACCGGATAAAACTGCTTGGCAGACTTATGGAATTAAAATATACCAAAGAGCAGCAGATGGGTGCGGCAGTCCTGCTCAAAAAAGAAAGCGGCAAGCCGGATGGCTTTTTGCTGGGGGTATTTGATGCGGGAGCTCTCAATGAGGTGCTGGATATTTCAAGTATTGAAAACACGGTAAACACATTTGCTGTGTAAATGGGAATTTAGCCGCTCTTATAAGTGATGAAGACGGTGTTTTTCTTGCACATACTGACGCAGGCAAGATTGGTCTTGATGTGAAGAAGTATTTATCAGAAGACGTCTATGGCACGGAATATGAAGGCTATACAACATATGATGATAAGAACATGTATGTATCCGGTGATTCAGATGGAGTCAACAGTGTTCTTTTCATGCTTCCCATAAGCCTTGATGAAGAAATGGATATGAATGCGGCTCTGGCAGTTGTCATCATGCTGCTTTTGATAGCGTTTCTATACTGTCCGGCTGCATGCAGGCTGTGTATCAGTGCGACGGACGAGCTTACAGGTTCTTCGGGCAGCGAAAGCGATCTGATATTTGATGATAAGGGGCCTCTGATGGTCTTTGTCGAGTGGTTCGCATATTTCTTCACGGCGTTTTCGGTCTTCGCGCTTTATTCTGCTTATTCAATGGATTGGATTGATTTTACCTTCGTGTTTGTAGGTATGTGGTCGAGGGGAATTCATCTGTTTTCTCTCTGGGCGGTGCTGTTTTTTGTCTCATTCACGCTGAGTGCTTTGAGTGCAATGCACAGGCTTATCAAGGATGCACAGAGACGGACAGCTCTTAGAACAGGAACGCTGCTAAAGCTGTTGGACAGTCTTTTGAATTATGCGACGTTCATTGCACTTCTGATTGGCATCCTGTATATGTTTGGCGTTAACACAAAAGCCCTGCTGGCATCGGCCGGTATAGTTTCCATTGCTGTCGGCATGGGGTCCCAGACTATGATCCAGGATATTCTTGCGGGACTGTTCCTGGCTATGGAGGACTCAATACATCTTGGAGATTTGGTAACTATCGGTGAGAGTACCGGGCGTGTCACTGACATGGGAATACGGACAACAACTATCACAGATGAACATCAGAATACTATGACCATAAACAACAGCAATATCAGCGATGTGACGAACATGAGCAGGAAAAAGACACTAAGTGAGCTGGAACTTACACTGGCAAGAACTACCGGCATGTCTGAAACAGAAAAGATACTGGAAAATGCTATAGATGAAGTGTCTGAGGAGATAACAGAGCTTGACGGGAGCCTGAAACTGGAAGGGCTTATCAATATTAAGAATGACAGCTTCACTGTGCGTCTTTCATTTTCCTGCGATGAAATATCACGAGAAGATGTTACAAGACAGCTTTCAGAGCTTATAACCTTAAAGGTGGCGGAGGGTATGGAAGAAGCAACCGCTGCAGAGGATTAGCAGGGAGCAGGATACTGCATGCGTTCGTTTTCCGGCTGCTTATAGTATGTTCAGGCAGCCGGATTAAGAAAGATATAAACCTGCATATATAGAGGAGATTGGATATGACTTTGATTTCATGTTTGCTTGATGTGGCAGCAGTGGCGCTGATGATTTATCTTTTGACAACACAGAAAAAACAATTGGACAGGGTAGATATCGTTGATGAAAACTTCAGATCGCTTATCATGGTCGTGATCGTGATGAGTGCTGCCGATCTTCTGTGGACAATTATCGGTACGGGAATTAACCAAAAGGCGATGACAGGTGACAGGTACTGGTTAGAGCTGGTATTTAATATTGCTGCGGTTTACCTGACCACAGTTTTTCTATATTTCTGGTTCTATTTCCTGAGCTGGCATCTGTATCACGACAGAGGATATTTAAAGCGCAGGTTCCGGCGCGATCTGCTGCCGATGGTCATCTCAAGTGCAATGCTGATTGGCAGCGGAATTCTGTTGGCAATATCTGACGGGGCAGCTGTTTTCTTTGGGGTTGCGTACAGTGCATTCATCATAATACGTCTGTATTATTTTGCATATTCCTTATGGTATTTATACGATTATAAAAAACAGAACGGCTATTTCAGGTTTTTTAATGTATGGGCATTCTTTCTGCCTGTGTTTGGGGGATGGCTCCTTCAGGACCTTGGAGTGTTGAATCTGTGCGCACTCGGGTCAGCCATAGGAGTATATCTCCTGTACGCTTCAATGGCGGCAAAGCAGCAATATATGGATGAAGAGACAGCCTTTTACAATACCGCCTATATCGATTATCTTAAGGAACTTATAAGCAAGGATGCGTTTAACCCATGCAGCGCGATGGTATTTGATGTGGAAGAGGGAAGAGGAATTAAGAGCTTTTCAGAGATTCTTAAAAAAGCACTTCCACAGGACTGTGAGCCCATACGATGCGCTAAGAGAAGGATCGTGGTGCTGACATGCGTCTTAGGGAGAGGCCCGCTTAACATGGTACTTCAGGACGTAAGGGATGCCTCACAGGTAGAGGGAAATGTCAAACTGAAAAAAAAGAATGAGTCGGCAACAGAGTTTATGGAGAGGGTTTTGTGATGGAAGCTATCGATATTTCTGAAAGCAATGTAAAAGACTTTTCCGAGATACTGGGAGAGGATCTGTCAGAGGATGTGGTAAAGAGGATATACTACCGTGGAATCGGCGTGACGGAAGATGACGGAAGTGCTGTGGGAGCCATGGTCTGTGAGCTTTTAAATGCAGATCAGGACGAAGAAGACAGGGAATGCATGATACATTTCCTTAAATCCGGTGATAATGAAGGCTTTGATGCTTTGCATAGTTTTTATAAGGACAGAACTGTAGAGGAAGAGGGGATAGTTGCATCAGCTTATGAGCTCTATGACGAATCGGAGGCAAAGGCGCTGGAAGAGGTCAGATTTTCCCTGCAAAAGAAAGAGAGCAAGACAATCCGCCTGACACTTGAGACGCTTTCAAAAAGTAAAATTGCCCATGCGAAGCAGCTTCCGAAGCACATCTGCAGCATAGAAGAACTGTCCATTCTTCAATTCAGGGATGCTGTCAAGCAGATTCTGTTTAAGGGTCATCCCGGTCTTCTTGATGACATATCCTATCTTCCGATGACCTGGTTTGACTGCAAGGTATCTGCATGTGTGATCTCTGAGGATCTGGTTCCGGGACTGTTCCTTATCAGAAGAACACTCTCCGGTATGCTGATACCGGTCCTTTTCTGTGCATATGGTGCTGAAAGTCAGAAGAATCTTTTAAATATGATGAAATACTCTGCCAAGAAGGCGGTTGAGCTTTATCAGCCTGAGGATACAGTGGTGATAATGAGGATGAAGCAGCACATTCGGGCTCTGACAGACAGGCTGTTTCCTGACATAGCCGGTGATGAAGTCTTCACAGGAGCGAGGAAGGAATAATGCGAATATATACTTTAAAGGGTAAAGAAAAGGACAGCTTTGTGAAGGCTTTGCCGGATGACACGGACCTGTCCGATTCTTTGATAATTGTTTCGGAAGATGATGAGGCGGAGGACTCTCCTGTTGTGGGACTTATGGTGCTTTCTGTGTCGGCACCGGCAGCATGGAGCCTGGATTATCTGATGGTAGCAGATAGCTACCGTCTTCGCGGCGTGGCGAAGAGTCTGATATCCTACGGAAATTTCTTATACAGATGATGGGAGGTCTTTTTCTGACCACAAGGATACTGGTGGAGGATGACAAGGAGGATTCTGAGACACTCATTGAACAGATTCCGTTTGCTTGGAAATGAAAAATGTGGGTCTTGGTCTGAATCTCCAAAATTTATTGGTGGGAAGGATGAATATTTATCAAAAATTCAATTGACAGACCACTGGGACCGATTAGATTGTGCGTTTTCAACTGAATATGCCTATAGACGTACAGATGATGAAATGATGGAAATGGCTGACTTGTTAAGTGTGCAAAAGGATATAAATAAGTGGAGGGAAATAAAAAAAGATCCGGAAAAGATGGCATATTATGAAAGTGCTTTTAAGGAAATGGCGATGAAGAATTATGAGGCCATATATGCAAGTATTGTCCGTATGTCCCAGACAATAGGAATGCACGCCCTTTTACTGCATCCCGTAGACCTTATGCTTCAGGCAAATATTACCTTCAAAAGACTTCTTCAGGCAAACGTGGTTATTACTAATATTACTCAGAAAAATAATCCTGAGCTGATAAAAAAACTTTTTGATGAGAACAACAAGGATGGGAGATACATCTGCGATGTTGATGATCTTGTGTTTCTTGGAGATGCATTTTCTACGATAAATTTCAAACTCACTTCTAATTATAATATGGTTAATTCTATCTATAGAGATGTTGTTGACAGGTATACTGATGAGGATTATTTCGGGTATGACGTCATAGATGCAGCGGAGAAGGAACAGGAGAAACTTGTTGAGGAATTAAATAAGGAGGGAAAAACGAAAGAGGCTGATGAAATCAATAAACGTGATAAAGAAGAGATGATGAATTGGTATATTTCCATGCACCCGGAGCTGTTTTCCGAAGAGAATCTATTACGTAAGGATGGAGACGGGTCGTATGTTTTACAGAATGATATGGTAGACGGCATTGGTAAGATGATAAATACTGGCGGAGGGATTTTGAATCAACTGATTAAGTCTGATAAGGTACAAAAATTTTCCGAAGAGGAACTCAGGAAGTATGAGAACTCGTTGAAGAAAAGGAAGTTTTTTGCTCTGAGATGGCAAGATGCCAAACAGTTCATGGATGAAGTAAAGCAGAATATAACGGATAAAGAGAATAGTATTAAGAAATGCGAAAAGGAAATCAAAGACTTAAAGAATAGTCAACAGATGGATGAAAAACAGAAGGAGACAATAGCATATAATGAAAAAGAAATTTTGAAATTACAAGAAGACTTAAAAAGTGATCAGGCGTTATTGAAATACTATGAAAAATTTGAAGAAAAATTTGAGAATGATCCGTATGCGCTAAATATGTTTAAAGACGGATTGGAAGAACTAAAGTATAAGGACGATAAAGGACAGGAACACTTTATTGATGCACAGGCGATATTCAAGGATCTCTATCAATAGGTTGAGATGAAGAATTTCTAATTCTATATGAGGGCAACAGCAGAATTATTATTATCTGCTGTTGCCATTTTATTATGGAAGGATGTGGTCCCGGGATATAGAAAATTCATAATTAAGGTTACAGTTGCGGCGACCTGCCCCGGCTGTGCATATTGCACAAGTAACTGAGCGGCCCTATGAGCTCGTCGGTACTTAGGCACCGTATTTTGGTGCCTTAGTACCGCTACGAAGCGAAAGGAGCGAAAGCGTGCCCGAAGTGATTGTACAATATGCACAGCCGGAGCCAGCCTGGCGAGCTTTTGTCGGGCAACTCATATAAATGTAGTCTTATCGGAAAAATACTGCGAATCAGGGGATTAATATGATTGTTGAGATAAAGCCATCCTCGGCAGATGAACTACGGCGGTATCTGCCCGGGGAAAAAATAGAAGATATAAAAAATAAAACAAAGACAGGACTTGCTATATATACAGGAAATGATGACCTGTGCGGGGTGGCGGTATATTCAATTGCAGGACCTCTTTTTCAAGAGGAGGGTAATAATCTGTATCTGGAGGATCTGGTCAATCCCTGGAAGAGCAAGGTGCGTGATTATGATAAAGATGGGAATGCCTATACCAGACAGAAGACAAAAGGGGCTGATCCCGGCGGACTGATCCGGATGGAGCTCAGGGATTTTATACGGACATTCCACAATTTTTCATCTATTTACGCAAAAAATGACAATACAACGCTGAGTGGAGTATAAACTTTTCTCAAAAAATATTTACCGCATCAAATACCAAAGCCTCAGCCTGACGCAGTGATCTTACGCAAAACAAGTGAAAAGAGTATAAGAACAGGGAGTCTGCCATGGTTGCAAACTCCCTGTTTTTATACCTTTTCACTTTCTGAACACCACCCAGTTGTGCGACCAGGGGACTGGGAGGCCGAACAGTGTCACAACCCTGTCGGAAGCATTTCTGTACCAGGAATAATTCCAGCCGGCCCCCATGTCCATGTATATGGCATTGGTGACACCGAGTCTGTGGAGCTCTTCCATGAACTGATCAAAATGAAGCATGTTCACGGAATCTATTATGCAAAGATGCCCGTTGAGCTCAGCCATCGTTCTGTAGCAGCGGGCCCTGGGTCTGTCAAAATTCATTACTTCCTTTTTGTCATGGATAAGTCCAAACTGCATGAAGCCGCTGCCGCCAAGGTCTGCGGCTTCTTTTATTGCCTCTGAAGGATTGTCGAACTCAAAAGAAAACCTGCCGTCAGCAAAGGTGAACGCAGCAAAGGCATCCTTATTATATGGGCTCAGATAGAGCTCGCCGTTTACGGCATGGTCGCCCTCCACGTTTTCCTGCGTGAAATCAATGCTCACCTCATGCTGGAATGCTGCACCGGAACACCAGGTTATGGAAGCATCGGATTTTGACGGCCTCTTCTGGCACACAAGATCGACCTTCGAATACTCGGGGAAAAACACATATACGGTACCTGTGTTATAGATTGTTGTCTTTTCCCCGGGGAGAATATCCTCTGATGCCATGGCAGAAGCGTCAATGCTCTCCGGAATAGCAATATGATATTGGGAAATAAGCCCCATGAAAATAAAGATAAATGCCGGTATGACAAATATTGATGATGCATAAAAAAGGCGGTACAGGACCTGTACAGGTTTGTACTTAAGCTTTTCCGGACCCCAGAGGTAAATAAAGAGGGTCACCGACTGAATGACTGCAAGCCCCAGGTAAAATGCAAACAGAATGTTCAGCCACATCTGGGCAACAAAAAAGACGGTAAATGCACACAGCGACAAGAGTGTCATTGTCATCAGCCATATACCGGACAGACGTTTTTTCACATTCATCAGGTTTTACTCCTTTTCCTTTTTTCTCTTAAAAGCTCCTTGCGCAGAACCTTGAATAAGTCAAACTGAGACTCAATTGAGACAAACAACAGGAATATTGCCATGTCAGTAAGATACTGCAGCCCGTTTTTCCAAATGAGCGCTGATGAAAGCCCCAGCTTTGAGTTTGTAAGCAGCAAAAGGAGATACACCGCAAACTTAAAAATGATGGCAAGACGGTTAAATATGACGTTTTCCGGATTGCCGCTCGATGCGTAGTTTATGATAAAGTGATTTATCGCTATGATGATGGTCAGAAGAAGGGACATACCTGCCGCTGCAAGATAAAGACTTCCCTGAACACCCACCACAAGGTATGTGTCAAAATCCTGCTCTCCCCAAAGCCTTGCCAGTACCAGATAAGCCTCCTGGTACATGATACAGAACAGAACACCTCCCATGAGCCCCTTGGCGACATCCCAGTCGTAGGACTTAAAGGCAAACAGCATAGCCGCAGTGGTCACAAGCTTTATTACCAGTTCAAACACAGAGAAATAGTCCCATTCAATCCTAAAGAAAACAATGGATATCAGACCGGTTATCACCGCAAAAGCACATGTCCCCTCCATAAAGTGTTCATTTAAAAAAATAGATTCCCGTTTTTTTTCAATATTCTTTTTTTCAATAGCCATATCCCAACATTTCAACTCCCCAAAAATCTGATGTACTGCATGAAAAGGCTGCTTCTCCGGGCTCCTTCCGGATGCAGCGGTCTTCAAAGGCGGTACATATTTTTATTATACCTTAGTTTTTGCCTTTTTGTGAAATTATGCCGTAAAAGCGTCGGAATCGTATAAACCAGTCAAAGGGTCGGACTCACGACCGGTGATATGAGTTGAAACTATTTTTAATCAGTTCCGAAGTATCCTATGGCGATATAATGGAAATGAATGTAAAATGGATTTAGAGAGTTTGAAAACTTGATTTTGGCTAAGAGGTAGATAATGAGAAATGCCGTGGAATATCTTATTAAAACGATAATGTATGAGCAGACCGGGAATGACCTGATAGATGAAGCAATCTTTTACAGCTCCTTAGTTCTTGAGGGCGTAGCGGTAATTGCGATCATTCTGCTCATAGTGATGAATAAGCCGCTGCGGGAGCACAGGACTCCGGATAAGAAGCTGATCTTTTCGGAGTGTATACTGATTATCTGTCAGAATGTGATCCAGATGCTGCTTGTCCCTCTGATCATGATTAATCGCCTTTGGGCAATACATACATTCAATATACTTCTGACGCTGACCGAACCACTCTATATGCTGAACATTCTGCAGTGGGTGGTGTGTGTTGACTTCTGTCTCTATCACAGTGAGGACCATTTAAGACGGCAGTATCGTCATTTTGCGATTCCAATCGTTATTGTTACGGCCCTGCAGCTTATCCATAATATGTTGATATATTATGGAGTTGGCCCGGAGCTGTTATGGGGACAATCGGTCAACTTTGCGCAGATGGCAAAGCTTGCTGTGGAAATCGGGTATATCCTGTATGCGGTATATATTGTGAGAGAGTACAAAAAGACATCCAGGGAGCCCAGTTTTATTAGCCTGGAGGCATTTATCATTCCATTTGTGCTGGGAAGTCTTGTGAGGTATTATGATGCACCGCTGATGGCGCTTGGAATCATTCTGACCTACGTGGTGATCAGCAGGCGTGACAAGTATCTTGATATGGAAACGGGATTCTTCAACAGAGAATTTTTGAATTACAGAAGCAGCTATCGGGATCATAATAATTACACCGGCGGAAGCGGTATTCTGATTGATGCTGCAGGTCACGGCAAGAGTATGGCGGCTATCCTCAAAGAGTTTAAGCCTGTTGGTGCAAATGTCTTCGTACTGGGAAAGGATTTGTTCCTGATTATGAGTGAGGCCCTCAGAGGCTCGGCGCTCAAGATGGCTGCGGCGACGATCAGGGAGGCGGCCGAGACGGCAGATGAGCCATATTCACCTGGCATATCAACGGCTTCAAGGGGCAAAGAGGAGAGCGCAGTCCAATTTGCCAGAAGACTGACTGCCGGAAATATGTGATAAAGTAAAATGAGCCTTTCCTTTTGGAAGGGCTCTTTCCAAGAGGTTTTGTAATACAGGTAAATATTGGCAGCAGACAGGAACAGTATGGGTGTCTTGGAAATGTTAAAAAGGATTGAAGATATCCGGTCTAAGGGGCTGGAGGGTAAACTTATAAGATTTGTTGTCATATTCGTCTTCTGTATCGGGGCTGCATTCCTTGCGGTCTCTTATATCCAGGTCTCACATCTTGGTGATGTGGTGGATGAAGAGAGCGAAAAACAGGCTTTGCTGGTGCAGGAGAGCGTCAGGGGAGCCATGGGGGCGCCCACGGTTGACTCTCTTTATTAGATGTCAATATGGGCGGCTGACAAGACCAATGATGAATTCTGGATATTTTATCATGATCTCAGGGGGCTTTCACACCAGGTCGAAAACGTCATCCGAAATCCGGAAAACTATGAAATGGCCGACCTTCAGCAGCCGCAGAAGCAAAATGCCGGGAAATATGTTCTTCAGATCCTTTACCCTGATGGCGCCGATAATGCAGATCCGGCAAGCGAGCAGATGCTGGGAAGACTGAGCAATCTTTCTCCGCTGATGGAAGAGATTGTCAGAGGCAATGAGGGATATACTCTGGACTGCTGCATTGCAATGCCGGACGGAACCACAATTGTCCTTGATAATCTCTCTGATAAAAAGGTGGATGAAGAGGGAAATGCTGATACATACGATGCGTCTGTTCAAAGGATAACTTTTTTGTTATGGTAAAGTCGGATTTTGGATTAACGAGAAATGCATCCCGTTGATCAAGAAGAGAATCAATTTCAGAAAGAAGAAGCTGTTTGATCTGCTCA